>WGBN01000474.1 GCA_015494245.1 Saprospiraceae bacterium
ACGCTGGCGCAGCCTCTTTGAAAAGCTTCGTTAACCGAAAAAGACACCAACCGTGGAGAAAATTGACAAATACCTGCACAATCGCATGAGCTCTAAAGAGCGCCGCGCCTTCGAAGAACAGGCAAGCAAAGACCCCGAGCTGGCCGCTGAACTGGCTTTCGCCAAAAAAGCCTATGCACATTTGCGAAAGCAAAAGCAACGCCAGGATCTTCAAAAAGTGCTCAAAGAAGTTGCCTCTGCCCGACACAAGACCAAAGTCATCTCCTTTTCCAGGCGCAAATGGCTTTCGGTAGCCGCTTCCATTGCACTTTTGATTGCGCTCTTCTTTGTGTTTAAAGACCGCTTCCTGCCCAATCAACAGCTGCCCTCCTATGCCGATCTGGAGCAGCATACACCACTGGCATTGACTCAGATGGGTGGTGAAGACACCTATGCAACACAGGCAGAAGCTGCTTTTAACAAAGGTGACTACCGCGCTGCCAGCGACGCCCTGCGAGCTTATTTGCAGGAAAAACCCGACGACAGGCTCGCTCAACTGTACCTCGCCATTAGCCTGATTGAAACAGGGCAGCAGGAAGAAGCCAGAAAATGGTTGGAGCCGCTTTTACAAACCGTGGATTTTAAAGAAAAAGCCATAGGCTATATGGCGCTCAGCTACCACAAAGAAGGAAATGAGACCCAAGCCAAAGCCTGGCTCAAAAAGCTCCAATAAAAAAGAGGTCGCAGTTGTTGCGACCTCTTTTTTTTACAAAACATCTCCAACGACTTCAGAGATACGTCTCAGACGTTCTTCATTCGGGATGTAAAAAACGAATTTTCCCCTGCGTTCCGGCCAAACCAAATCAGCTTCGCGCAAGATGCGCAGGTGCTGAGAGGTCAGTGCCTGCTCCAATTTCAAAGCCTTGTATATTTGCTGCACATTGGCTCCACCCTCTTTGCGCTTCAGCAAATACTTCACCATTTTAAGCCTCAACGGATGAACCAAAGCCCGCATAATACTCAAAGCTTCAGCCGTTTTTTTGTGGTCTAATTCAAAGTGCCTTTTACTCATTTTTACAAGTGATTTGTACCGGGAATCAACACCAAAGGGCCCGATCCTCAGTGATTCTCAAAAAAGCGATTTTATCGTCATCGCATTTTCACCGCAAGCAATTTCCTCTTCATTGGGAAATGCCTGCAACCTTGAGACACCCTTACATAGACTTATCCTATTTCCCAACTTTCAAGATTCGATCAGTCCTTAGTGATTTGCTCAACCATAAGAGCCAACTCCTTAAGGCGATCGTAATTGAGCGAGTAGTAGATGAATTTCCCCTGGCGCTCGCGTTCCACAATGCCTTCCCGGCGCAAAACTCCGAGGTGCTGAGAAGCCACAGACTGCTCCACTCTCAAAGCTTTATGAATCTCAGAAACACTGGCAGTGCCTTTCTTGTGCAAAAGATTCATGAGCTTTTGACGGAAGCCGTGATTCAATGCACGAAGGACGAGCACGGCTTTGCGCAATTCGGCATAATTCATTGGAAAATCAGGCTGTGCTTTTACCGCAGTGTTTTTCCGGACAGGCGCCTTTTTGACCCTCACCGCAGGCCTCTTAGCCTTCTTGGTTGTTGTGGTCTTCTTGGCCGCCGTCTTCTTCGCCGTAGTCTTTTTCGCCACAGCTTTTCCGGCTGTGGCTTTTTTCGCCGGCGCCTTCTTGGCAGTCGCCTTCTTTCGCGTGGTCTTAGAAGTTTGTTTTCTCATGATGATATGTTTAGTGAGTTAAAAACCATTCCCGATTTGCAACGACTTTCGTCGCAAAATATTAACATATACAGCCTGCAATTAGATGGAAATCGCTCTAAATGCAAAATGCCGTACAGTTAACAGCACATCATTTAAAGATGTTTGCAAGGCGCAAATGATTCCGATGGGGGGGAGAAAAGGATGTATCAGAAGCCGATGAATTGCGCCTTAGAGCATCAATAAAATTCCCTAATATTTTCCAAACGCAAAGATATAACTTTTTCTTCAAATAGTAAAATTTTAACATTCCTGCGCTGATTTCACACTTAAAGGAAGTGCCTGGGGGCGGGATCTTCCAAACCACTTTGCCTTAAGGATATTTTTCATTTCGGGATTTGGTGATATGTGGTTCTTTTAAATAGACCGGTTTATGATTTATGAGATTTTCAAAAGAAGCGCTCTCCGGCTTATTCTTTTCCCGTTCAAACAAATCAAGCGCCGGACTGAGTAAATGAGCGGCAGAGGCACTCACAGAGCGAAAATCGCTGCCTGTGGGAGGCAACAGCTCTCGGCATTTTTCCAAGCCGTTTCCACAAAACACCCGCAAAGAGGTCTTTTCGCCGGCAAAAGCGCCTTCTTCAACGACCAGCGCATAAGGCTCTTTCAGCCTTTCTCCGGAGCGGTTATAGACAGCCGTATAGACCTCCATGCGGCGGGCATCAATCAGGGGGAAGTAGAGGGCGTCCTCCGGGTCTTCGCCCATGCGGGCTGCCATGGCCAGAGCCTGCAGGCTGTCTATGGGCAGCAAAGGGATGTCCAGAGCATAGCACAAGCCCTTGGCAGCAGAGGCTCCTATGCGCAGCCCCATATAAGAACCCGGCCCGCAACTGTAAGCCACGGCGTTCAGCTCTGCCGGCTGCACACCCGCTTCGGCCAAAGCCTCCTCGATAAAAACCGTCAGCATGCGGGCGTGCATTCTCGGCTCTGTGCTCTCACGCAGGGCCAGGATGCGCTCTCCGGCCGAAACGGCTACGGAGCAGATTTCCGTGCCGGTTTCCAGCAACAAACATACGGGCTGCTCCATAAGGCGGGGACATTAACTTTCGTAAGATTTCATTTTCTCGGCTTTCTCGGCCACTTGCAAGGCATGGA
>WGBN01000475.1 GCA_015494245.1 Saprospiraceae bacterium
AGATGTGTATAAGAGACAGCGGTGAGGAAGGCTTCGCTGCGGTCGGCAGTCCACTTAATGGGGCGGCCGATTTGTTTGGTTGCCCAGGTGAGCAGGGCTTCCTGGGTATAGTGGAAAATTTTGCTGCCGAAGCCACCGCCTACGTCGTAGGAGACTACGCGCACTTTGTGCTCGGGGATGCCGAGGGCAAAGGCGCAGAGCAGCAAGCGGATGAGATGCGGATTTTGCGTGCTGGTGTAGAGCGTCCATTTGTCGTCAGCTGCGTTGTAGTCGGCTATATAGCAGCGGGGTTCGATGGCATTTGGCGCAAGCCGCTGATTGACGTATTCCAGTTCGGTAACGTGGTGAGCATTTTCGAGAGCTTTTTCGACTTCGGCTCTGTCGTTGCCGATGCACCAGTCGAAGGCGGCATTGTCGGGCCATTCGTCGTGTACGAGGGGGGCGCCCTCTTTCATGGCCTCTTTGGGGTTGGTTACGGCGGGCAGTTCTTCGTAATCAACTTCTACCAGTTCGGCGGCATCGCGGGCTTGTTGCAGGGTTTCGGCGATGACGATGGCGACGGCTTCGCCGAGGTAGCGGACTTTGCCTTTGGCGAGCAGGGGTTGTTGGGGTTCGCGCATGGTTTCCCCGTTTTTAAAATTGACCTGCCAGCCGCAGGGCACGCCGTAGTTGCCGCACTCGTCCTGGCCGGTGAAGATGGCGACTACGCCTTCGGCTTTGAGCGCTTCTGCGGTGTTGATGTTGTTTATTTTGGCATGGGCATAGGGGCTTCTGACGAAAGCAGCGTGCGTCATGCCGGGGAGTTTGATGTCGTCGGTGTACTTACCCTTACCGGTAAGGAAGCGGACATCCTCTTTTCTCTTTATGGATTTACCGATAAACTTTCCCATAAGGCTTATGCATTTAATTTTTCAGCGGCATGCTGAATGGATTTGACAATGTTGTGATAACCTGTGCAGCGGCAGAAATTGCCTTCGAGGCCATGACGGATTTCCTCTTCGGTGGGATTGGGATTTTTCTGCAGCAAATCCACGGCGGTCATGACCATGCCGGGGGTGCAGAATCCGCATTGCAGGCCGTGATGTTCGCGGAAGGCTTCTTGTATGGGGTGCAAGTGGTCTCCCTCGGCCAGGCCTTCGATGGTGGTTACTTCGCAGCCATCGGCCTGGACGGCTAATACGGTGCAGGATTTGACGGCTACGCCATCGAGAATCACTGTGCAGGCCCCACAACTGCTGGTGTCGCAACCGATGTGGGTGCCTGTCAGGTTGAGCATCTCCCGCAAGAAGTGAGTCAGGCTGGTGCGAGGCTCAACTTCCTGTGAGTACTGCTTTCCATTGACAGTCAGGGTTACTTTCATAGAGCTTAGTTTTTAATGTTAAAAAAGTGAATGGCATAGGGCGAGTCGCATTTCAGCGGTCCTCAGCCCTATTGCTCTATTTCTTTTTGGAGTGCTTCAAAGAATTGCCTGGAAAGGGTTTTGACCACGCCTCCGATCAGGCGCTGCCCCATGCGGGCCAGCATGCCGGAGATGCGTGCATCGCCGGTATAATGTACTTTCGTTTGCGTGTCGGAAACGGGTATGAGCTCCAGATTTATTTCTGCAAGAGCATTGCCTATTTTGCTTTTTTGGTCGAGCACGATTTTGCAGCTCTTGTTTTCGGTTTTGTCTTTGATGGTAAACTCGCCTTCAAACTGCCCTTTCACGGGGCCTATTTTCACCTCTGAAGTGGCTTTGTAGTGGTCGGGTTTTAATTCTTCCAGTTTTTTGATGCCCGGAGTGATTTTCTCGAGTACACGCGGGTTGAGGATGTTTTGCCAGACTTTTTCAAGCGGGGCTTCGATCAGATGTTCTCCCGTGATTTTCATGGAGTAAGTTGTTCCTGTTTCCCTGAATTTGTATATTTGTGAAGGCAAATATAAATTGTTTTTTGCTTTTCTAAAAAAGGCTCCGCTCATTTAGACGAAATCTAAATAACTCTCATGAAAGAAATTAAGGACATCATTGCGGCCTGGCGAAAGTTGGATGGCGAGACCCATAAAGTGGCGTTGGCTACGGTGATTCAGGTAGAGGGTTCTTCCTATCGCCGTGCGGGTGCCCGGATGTTGATTCGCGACGATGGTTTGTGGACGGGTGGCATCAGTGGCGGTTGTCTTGAGGGCGATGCGCTCAGGAAGGCCAATCACTGTATGGCCCGCAGCAAGGTGGAGGTGGTGCGTTACGACACCAGCACGGAGGATGAAGAGCAAATCGGCGTCGGTCTGGGCTGTGAGGGCGTCATAGATGTGCTGCTGGCGCCTATAGACCCGGCGGACGAGCAGAATCCCATCCGGATTTTGGAGTCTTGTGTGAGCAGTCGCCACCCCAACATACTGCTTACAGTCATTCGCTCGAACATAGAGGGCATACGGGCGGGGAGCATGTACAAATATGGAGAAGGAGAAGCTCTTTCAGTCGGGCCTTTATCTCATTTGCCGAAAGGCATAAGGGAAGCTTTGGAAGCGGATACAGCGCATGCCCGCGAGGCCGGCAAGTCGCAGGTGAAGGAGTACGGCGAGGCTTTTTCTGTCTTTATAGAAGTTTTGCAGCCTGCCATGCGGGTGGTGCTTTTTGGCAGCAATTACGACCTTTACCCTTTGCTCAGGATGGGGCGCGAGCTGGGTTGGGAGATGGATGTGGTGATGAATCCGGCCCGGGCATCGGGTGCTATCCGGGAGTTGGCCCGCGAGATTTATCCCAAAGGGGCGGAAATCCCCTGGGACGATTACACGGCTTTTGTGCTGATGGCTCACGATTACAAGACCGACCGCGACAATCTGCTCATGGCCCTGCAAAGCGGCGTGCCTTACATCGGCATGTTGGGGCCTGTGAAGCGGCGCAACAAGAGTTTAGACGAATTGCGGGCGGCAGGGCATGTCTTTTCGGAGGAGGCTTTGGGGCGGCTGTACAATCCCGTAGGGCTCGACATTGGGGCTTTGACGCCCGAGGAAATTGCCCTGTCCATTTTGGCGGAGATTAAGGCTCATTTTGCCGGAAGGCGGGGGCTGTTTTTGCGCGAGCGGGCGGGATACATCCACGAACGTTCTTAGGAGCGCAGTCTTTTGACGGCCTGTATGAGCAGTTCGCAGGCGCGTCGGATGTCTTCTTCGCGGGTGTGGCGGCCCAGGCTGAAGCGTATGGAGGATAGCGCTTCTTCTTCGGAGAGACCCATAGCGAGCAAGACGTGAGAGGGCAGCACTTCGGCGGAATTGCAGGCCGAGCCGGAAGATACGGCCACTTTGGTGCTGAGGGCCAGCATGAGGTCTTCGGATTCTATGCCCTCAAACCGCAAATTGCTGACGTGTGGGAGGCGGTGTTTTGTGCAGCCGTTGACGGAGACGCCGGGCAGGGATTCGAAGAGGATTTTTTCGAGCAAATTTCGCAATCTTTCTGTTTTTTTTCGGTCTTTGGCATGGCGCTTTGCGGCAAGTTCGGCTGCTTTGCCGAAGCCGACGATGGCGGGCACATTGAGGGTGCCGGCTCGTCGTTTGCGCTCCTGGCCGCCGCCCGTCATTTGGGGGGTGAGCGTCAGGCCTTTGCGCAGGTAAAGGGCGCCGGCGCCTTTGGGTCCGTACATTTTGTGGGCGGAGCAGGCGAGCATATCTATGCCGAGCGTTTCGGGATGCACCTCCATTTTCCCCACGGCCTGGGTGGCGTCGCAGAAGAAAGTGGTTTCGGCTTGCCGGCAGATTTCGGCGATTTCCCGGACGGGGTGGATGAGGCCGGTTTCGTTGTTGGCAAGCATGATGGCGACGAGGCGCGTTTGGGGTTTTATGGCTTTCGCCAAATGCTGTAAGGAGATGTGGCCCTGTGCATCTGTTTCGAGGTAGTCTATGTGTACGCCCTGGTGATTTTCGAGCCAGAGGCAGGTGTCGAGCACGGCTTTGTGCTCGGTTTTGAGGGTGAGCAGGCGGGTGCCTTTGCTGTCGTCGGGGGGGAATAGCCCGCGCAGGGCGAGGTTGACGGCTTCGGTGGCGCCGGAGGTGAATACGAGTTCGCGGGGCCTGACCTGGAGCAGGTCGGCAAGTTGTTGGCGGGCCAGGTCTATGGCTTCGCGGGCATCCCAGCCGTGGAGGTGCGTCCGGCTGGAGGCATTTCCGTAAAACTCCCTGAAGTAGGGCATCATGGCGCTGATGACTTCTTCGTCCGGCGGAGTTGTGGCATTGTGGTCGAGATAAATCATGGCGCTTTGGGCTGTTTGACGCATACAAGCGTGAGTGTTGACAAAGATAAGGTTTCAGCTGAGGTTTTGGAGAAAATACTTATCTTTAGATTGTTGTAAAAAATAATTAAATGTCCGGAAAGCTTCCTGTAACGGCTGTTTTACTGGCTGCCGGCAGTTCTCGTCGCATGGGGTCTGAGAACAAGTTGTTGCTTCCTTTGGGGGGCAAGCCGATGGTGGTATGGGTTGCGGAGGCCTTGGAGCGCAGCTGTGCGAATGAGCTTGTGGTGGTTTTGGGGCATGAGGCGGAGCGGGTGCAGGAGGCTTTGCGGGGCTATAAGTTTCGTTTTACGTACAATGCGGGGTATTTGGAGGGGATGACGTCTTCTATTCAGGCGGGGATAAGGGCGGCTGCTGAGGGGAGTTTGGGTTGGTTGATTTGTCTTGGCGACATGCCCTGGTTGGAGGCGGGCGATTACGACCGCATGTTGGAAGCTGTTTCCGGCGGGGAAGAGATTTTGGTGCCTGTCTATGAGGGGCGGCGCGGGAATCCCGTGTTTTTTTCGCGACATTTTCGGGAATTGTTGTTGGCGCATTCGGAGCCGGAGGGTTGCCGGGGTGTAGTGCTCAGTCATGGAGGTTGTGTGCGGGAGGTGCCCTTTGAGCACAATCGCATTTTTCGGGATGTGGATGTGCCCGGGGATTTGCGGTTCTAACTTTTGGGTCGGCTGTGTTTTTTTGTAGCTTGTTTGAGGGCTTTTTGGAGGCTTTCGAGGTTGTGTGCAGATTCGAGCACATCTATATAGGGCAGGGCTGTTTTCATGCCGATGGCTTCGGGGGAGAATTCGGGGCTTCCTGCGAGGGGGTTTAGCCAGATGATTTTTTTGGAAGCTCGCCGTATGTTTTTCATGGCCTGGCGCATGGTTTCGGGTTCGCCCGTATCCCAGCCGTCGCTGAGGATGAGGACGACGGTTTTTTTGTCGAGCAGGGCATGGCCGTATTCGGAGACGAATTTTTGCAGGCAGCTGCCGATGGTGGTTCCACCGGACCATTGGGGGACTCTTTCCGAGACGATTTGATAGGCTTTCGCCAAATGATATTGCTCGAAGAGTTCGCTGACGCGATGCAGGGCGGTGCTGAAGACGAAGGTTTCTATGCGGTCGCAGGCATTTTGGAAGGCGTAGATGAGATGGATGAAGAAGCGGCTGTAGAGTTCCATGGATTTGCTGACATCGCAGAGCAGTACCAGTTTGAGTTTTTTTTCTTTGTGTTTGGAGAAGAGTATTTGGTGCAGTTCGCCTCCGCGTCTCATGCTGTGGCGGATGCTTCGTTTGAGGTCGGGCTTTTTTTTGAGGCGGGCTGCTTTTTTGAGCCGGCTTTTTTGGCGGGTGAGTTTGCGGGCTGCTTTGCGGAGCATGCGCATCATGAGGCGCATTTCGTCGGGGCTGAGGTCGGC
>WGBN01000476.1 GCA_015494245.1 Saprospiraceae bacterium
AGATAAATTAGGATTAGGAACTCCTTCTAAAGGCGGCTGGCGATACTGATAGGAGAAATCCGGCGAAACGCTGAACTCCAGGATGCCGCCGACGAGTTCGCCAAAAGACCACTCGAAGCCGCCGCCTACGGTAACGCCGTAATTAAAACGCCTGACCAGGCCTTCTACCGGCAAAAACAAATAGGTGTTGTTTTGGTCTTCGTACTTGCCGAGGTTGGTCCACAGGGTGTATTCTCCGCGAATGGCAATGAGGTAGTAGGCCTTGGCATTTCGATAACCAAATTTCTGCTTGCCGCCAATAGACAACGAGAGGTTGTTGAACTCAAAAGTCTGGCTGAGAAAGTTGGTGGTAGCGCCTGCCGAGAGGTTGATATAACGCACGGCGCTGCCACGCACGTGATAGCCCAATTCGCTAAAGATGGAAAACTCGTCGCTATCAGCGGTTTCTACGGCCACAGCTCCCTGATAGCGAAAGAGCGGAGCGCGGTTGGAAAAGGCATTCCAGCGTTGAGTGCCTATGGCCAAACCGCCTTTCAGAGTATAGGCCGTGCGTTTTTCTCCCTGGCCGAAAGCCGGATTCAAAACGAGAAGTCCAAAACAAAACAAGCAAAAAGTGCGCAGCGTCTTCATCCCATAAAAATTTGTGACGGCAACGGCTCTTCCATTGCCGCCACAAATTTATTCTTTTACACGCAATTTTTGACCTATTTTGATGATATTGTCGGAAAGGCCATTCCACTTGCGAATTTGCTCCACAGTAGTACCATAGCGGCGGGAAAGACTGTAAAGGGTATCTCCCTTTTGCACGATGTGGTACTTACCCTCTTCGACGGCCGGAGGAGGCGTTGGCGTTTCGGGCTGCGCATCGGGTTTGTCCGCCTGAGGTTCTTCCGGCTTTTCGGGCTTTTCAGGCGGATTTTCGGGGGTAATTTCTATGGGCAGTTCCTCCTCATCGGGCTTTTCGGTCGCTGTAGGCTCTTTTGGCGGTTCGGGTTTATTCAGGTCATCCGGAGTGGTTACGGGCTTATCGGGTTTATCCGGCTCGGCTTGAGGCTCCTCCGGCTGCTCAGGGGGCTGTGAGGTATCCGGTGCGGGCTTATCTTCAGGTTCGTCTTCATCGCCGAAGGCGCCCTCAGAGAAGGGATTGTCCATAGACCAAAAGGCATCTTCAGCGCTGAGTTGCGAATCTTCTACAGCTGGCTTAGGCTTGGGCGGCTCGGAGATCAGCCTGGGGCGGTCCTCTTTGTTTTTTGTCTTTCCGCGCAGGCGAATGCGCTCGCCTGCCGCCGGTTGACTGCCCTCAGGCATGTTGTTCTTGTCGTACAACTTGTTGAGCTTGATGCCATAGAGCTGAGAGATGTAAAACATCGTCTCGCCTTCTTTGACGTAATGCCACTTCTTAAAACCCCGGAAGTAATTGCGCTTGGGCTCCAGATAGACGATATCGCCTTCTTTGAGTTTATAAGAGGGAGAGGTATAGCCCTCGTTGTATTTCATCAACTTCGCTACCGGAACGGCTGTGCGCGTCTCAATATCGGCCAGGGTTTCTCCGGCCTTGGCCAAGACCATGCGGGTGTCGTTGTTGTAAGTAATGCCCAACACCATATCAATTTCATCCAGGGGTTTGTCGGGCTCTTCAATGACTACCGGCTCTTCCATGCCCATTTTGTCATACTCATAAAGCTCATAGCGCTCGATGAGGTTGATCAGTTTGCTGGCATAAGTAGGGCTGGTGGCATAACCCGAAGATTGCAAGCCCTTAGCCCAGCCGCGGTAATCGGTGGGGTCGAGAAAGAAGAGAAAGCCATACCGGTACTCCTTCTTTGGGTCGCGCAAAAACTCGGAGTGGGCCACATAGGACTCATCCGGCTTTTTGTACACGCGAAAGCAGGATTTGATGGGTTTGCCGTTTTCATCCACATCATCGTCTAAGCGCCACATTTTCTTGCCGGTCCAGTCATCATGGCACTTGATGCCAAAGTGGTTGTTGGCCTTGCGCGCCAGCTCACTGGTGCCCAGAGCCGACTCCAACATGCCCTGAGCCAGCTTGATGCTGGCAGGAATGCCCGCCCGCTTCATCTCGGCAATGGCAATGTCTTTGTAGCGCTCAATGTAAGCATAGGGATCACCTCCATCGGCATGCAAGTACGAAAGGGTCGTGAGAACCAGCACTAAAGAGAAAAAAATGGATCGCTTCATGGGATGATAACTTTTCGGTTTATGGAAAATACCCCCTGTTCGCCTGCTCTGAAAGTGGCTTTGCTAAAGCTCCCTTTCCAGGCAGTTGCAAACATAACGAACAAAAGGCTCCTAACATATTTACTGCCCGAAATTAAAAACAATTTGCTAAACATCGAGCGGCTATTAAGGGAGAGGAGAAGTTTTTTTAGGAAACGGCGTAAAACATGTTCCCTTAAGCCGCGTTTAATGAACAAAGAATTCTTTCTGTCCAATGAAAAAGTGCCTGTTCTTCCTCTTCCTGTTATTTGGCGCAAGCCGGGCATGTACTCAAATTCCCGAAGTGAGACCAGCTATCCAGGACCCCGCTTTTGACCAACGCCTCACTGAGCTGCTCAGCTTCACCATCCCCCTCATCGGCGTAAAAGAACTGAAGCAGAACCTCAGCAATTACCAAATCCTCGATGCCCGCGAGCGAGAAGAGTACGACATCAGCCACATCCCGGGAGCCTTGTACATCGGCTACAAGGCATTTGACGAAAGTCTCACAAAAAAGCTCGACAAGCAAAAGCCCATTGTCGTCTATTGCTCCGTCGGCTATCGCAGCGAAAAAATCGCCGAACGACTACGAGCCCTGGGCTTTCAAAAAGTCTATAACCTCTACGGCAGCATTTTTGAATGGGCCAATCTCGGCTACCCGCTCGTAGATGCCCAAGGGCACATCACGCACCGCATCCACACCTACAACGAAGAGTGGAGCCGCTGGGTAGAAGCTAAAGGCCTGGAAGAAATCTGGTGATCAAGACTGCACCACAAAGCGCAGACTCTCCTCCCCTACCCGCAGCACATAACAGCCATTCTCCAAAGTAGGCAAATGCAACCAAAATTAAATGTACAAAAAATTGAACTTTTCGCCCTACCTTCGGTTTCGGTATAGAAAGAGAAATCCAGCTTCATCATATCCAAAACACAGAGATGAATACGCAAGTCTCCCCGGGCAAACTTCGCACCTACCCCAACGACCCTATGCAGGTGCAGGAATACACCCTTGAAAACGGCCTCAAACTCTTCATGAGCGTGCTCAAAGACCAACCGCGCGTATTCGGCCACATTGCCGTGCGCACGGGCGCCAAAAACGACCCGCCGGAAACAACGGGCCTGGCACATTACATGGAGCACATGATGTTCAAAGGCTCCGACCGCATGGCCACGCTCAACTGGAAAGAGGAGAAAAAACTGCTCGACCAAATCGAAGCGCTGTTCGAAAAACACCGCAATGAGACGGATGCCGAAAAGCGGCTCGAAATATACCGCGAGATAGACCGCCTCTCCTACGAAGCCTCCAAATTTGTGTCGGCCAACGAATACGACCGCCTCATCTCCCAGCTCGGTGCCAAAAACGTCAATGCCTATACCTGGAAAGACCAAACGGTCTATTACTCCGAAGTGCCCTCCAACGAATTGGAGCGCTGGATGAAAGTCGAAAGCGAGCGCTTCCGCAAACTTGTGCTGCGCCTCTTCCACACAGAGCTGGAAACGGTGTACGAGGAGTTCAACATGATTCAGGTACGCGATAACTTTAAGGTCTATAGCGAGGCCAGCAAAGCGCTGTTTGCTCCCCACCCCTACGGCACGCACGACACCATCGGCCTGGGTGAGCATCTCAAACAGCCCTCCCAAACCAACATCTATCGCTTCTTCGAGAAGTATTACGTGCCCAACAACATGGCCATCGTCCTGGTCGGAGATTTCGAGCCCGAAAAGGCCATTGCCCTGACGGAAAAATACTTCGGCAAGCTCAAGCCCAATCCCGAACTCAAACAGGAAGAAACCCGCCCCGAGCCGGCGCCCCTGACGGAAGACAAGCGCATTACGCTCTATGGAGCCGAAGCCGCTTTCATGGAAATGGCCTGGCGCTTCGGCCCTGCCAAAGAGCGCGAAGCTTATCTGCTGCAACTCATAGACGTTATCCTTCAAAACGGCCAGGCGGGCATTTTTGACATCGAACTGCTGCAACCTCAAAAACTGCTCGGCGCCTACAGCTATCCCGTGCTCATGGCCGAGTACTCCCACTTCCAGGTCGGCGGTCGCCCACGCGAAGGGCAAAGCCTCGAAGAAGTAGAGCAACTCCTGCTCGGAGCCCTGCAAAAACTGGCCGAAGGCGATTTCCCCGACTGGCTCGTACAGGCCGCCGCCAACGAGCTGATTTTGCGCCGCATGAAACAATTAGAGAGCAATCAGGGCCGCTCCGAAATTCTCGTGGACGCCTACATCCTCGGCATCCCCTACGAACAGGAAATGCGCCTGCCCGAGCTCCTGCGCAGCATGGATAAGGCAGAAGTGATGGCTTTCGCCAAACGTATGCTGCAGCAAGCCAAAGTCGTGATTTACAAAGAAATGGGTGAAGACCCCAACATCCTGCGCGTCGAACAGCCGCCCATCACACCGGTACAACTCAACCGCAACGACTTCTCCGACTTCGGCAAGGAGGTGCTCCAAATGCCGGTGGAAGAACTCAAACCCGAATTTACGGATTTCTCCAAATGGCTGAAGGAATCCAGGTTGCGCGAAGACCTGCCCTTCACCTACATCCACAACAAGACCAACCAAATCTTCGACCTCTACTACGTCTTCGACCGCGGCAAATGGCACAACCCCATGCTCGGCCCTGCCCTCAACTTCCTGCGCTGGGCCGGCACCGACCGCTACAACTCCTCTCAGATAGAACAGGAGTTCTACCGCCTTGGCCTGGAGTACAAGTACAGCCTCAACAGTCTGCGCAGCCACCTGCGCATCAACGGCCTGGCCGAAAGTTTACCGGAAGGCGCCGAGCTGTTCGAGCATTTTCTGCGCAAACTCAAAGCCGATCCACAGGCCTTGGCTAACATGGCAGAAGACATCATCAAAATACGCGAAAATGCCAAAACCAAAAAGGAATTCCTGCTGCGCAACGGCATGAAGCAATTCGCCAAATACGGCTATGACAGTCCCCTCAACTGGAACTACACCAACGAACGCCTGCGCCAACTGCAGACAGACGAAATCGAACAGTCCATCCACAGCATTTTTGATTACCCGCATGAAATCATGTATTACGGCCCGCAAGAAGAGCAGGAAGTCGCACAACTCCTGCGCGAAAAACACCACTTGCCCGAGCACTTCAAGCCGCTCGAAAAAGCACGCGAGTTTGTACAATTAGACCGGCCGGGCAATGAAGTTTTCTTCCTGCATTACCCCTCCGTACAAACGGAAATTCTGCTCATCAGCAAGCGCAGGCCAAGCTTTGAGCCTGATGATTCCATCATGGCCATGTGGTACAACAATTATTTTGGCTATGGCCTCTCCTCCATCGTCTTTCAGGAAATCCGCGAATCCAAGGGACTGGCTTACTCCACTTTTGCCAAATACACCACGCCGCCGGAACGCAACCAGGCCCACTATCTCGAGGCCTTCGTGGGCACCCAGCCCGACAAAATGCAACTGGCCGTGGATACGCTGGTTAACATCACCGACAACATGCCCGTTCTTCCCGAACAAATGGAACAGGCCCGCCTCGGCGTACTCAAAAAAATCGCAAGCAGCCGCCTCAATCGCGATTGGCCGTACTGGAAAAAACGAGAATACAAACGCCTCGGCCTGCCCGAGAACTTCTCCGAAATTTCCTACGAACGCCTCAGCCGCGCCACGAGCG
>WGBN01000477.1 GCA_015494245.1 Saprospiraceae bacterium
AGGATTTCCCGTTTCCCACCAATAATTGCTAAATTCAAATTTATTGGAAATAAAAAGCAAAATGTCAAAGGGGTTATAGACTTTGTCTCCGAAGTAATTATAGCCATTGTACCACTGCCTTACCTTTTCCATGTCAACTCCCTGCAAGTGTTCTTTGAAAACCGTCAACAAATCGTTGTGCGTATAGCCGCAAATGTTGCCGTAATCGGGATGCAAAGTGATGTCCTCAAGATTGTTCAAGCCACTAAACAGATTCATCTTAGAGAACTTGCTCACTCCCGTAATGAATACGAATTGAATGTAGGCGTCATGGTCTTTGATGATGCCGTAAAAGTCTTTCATCGCATCGCGCATCTCACGCGCGACCTCCTTGTCGGTAATATTGTCCAGAATGGGCTTGTCGTATTCATCAATGAGGATGACCACCTTTTGATTGTGCTTTTTGCTTGCTTTTTGAATCAGTTCTTTAAAGCAATCTATAGGATCAGATGATTGACAAGCGATACCTACAGACTCTCCTGCATCGCTTAAAGTGCTATTCAATCTCTTATTTAACTTTTCAATAGTCTTAATCACCCCGGAGCCCATGCTTATCCTCAACACCGGATACTCAACCTCCCAATCCCACTTATCATAGATGTACAAACCCTTAAAGAGCTCTTTCCGGCCTTCGAAGATGTCTTTAAGCGTATCCAAAAATAAGCTCTTCCCAAAGCGACGGGGACGGGAGAGGAAGTAATATCCTTCCTGTTGAATCAACCTATATGCGATTTCAGTCTTATCAACATACACAAACCCCCCTTCAATGATTTTGCTCAAAGTCTGTATCCCGATGGGTAGCTTCTTCATAGCACTGCTTTTAAAGCGCTAATATACTGAAATCAATGAAGAATGCCTCTCCATGAACACTCCGTGGGCGCCGTGAACTCCGTGGTAAGGCCTCCCAATTTTACGTTTGTCACGCCCCTCACGTGCCACGATTGTCACATTTGTCACGTTTCAGGGATTCGGGCTTACCGCTATGGTCTGCTCCACAATGCTCGGATTATGCAGTGAGTTAAGCGCAAAAAAAAAGCGTGTCGCAGAGCGACACGCTTTTTTTTATTAGTGCTGAACCACTATTCGTCGCACCAAACTGGCATCTTCTGCACGCAGACGCATCAAATAGATGCCTTCCGGCAAGTTGGCCACAGGCCATTCGAAGACCACGGTGCCTGCTGCAAAAGTTTGCAGCCCCATGCTGCGGCCCTGAGCATCGAAGAGCTCAGCCTGCAGCTCGCTGTCGAGCGGGGCAGAGAGGCGAAGGACGATTTTCTCCGTGGCCGGATTGGGGTGTACGCTCAGACTGCGACCGGCCAGCTCATTGGTGCCCGTCGTACCCGTCGTAAAAGAGAATATGTCCGAAGTAGCCGTACCACAGGGACCCGAAGCTGTAACCCTCCAGTAATAGGTCGTTGCAGGATCGAGCATTGTGTTCAGCGAATAGCTGTTGGTGGGGCTGGTACCTGATTCTACCAAAGTAAGGATCTCGGGATCAGAAGCAATCTCGATGATGTAGCCATCCGCATTGTCCACAGCTTCCCAACTGAAGTCGGGTTGGAGGTCCACCAGAGTAGCTTCATCGGGCGGGTCGGTCAGGTTGGCGGCTTCCGTGGCCGGATTCAGGGTCAGGGCCAGGGTGGCATCTGCCGTATTGGCTCCGTCATCACCTGTAACCGTAATGCTGTAAGTACCTGCGACATCCAGACCGCTCAGCGTAACCGTTGCCGATGCTCCGGGCGCTACGGGATTGGGGGAGATGTCTGCCGAAGCACCTGTGGGCAAGCCGGTAACCGTCAGGGTAACATCATTTTGATAACCCTGGCTAACAGCTACGTCAAAGCTCAAACCGTCTCCCACGCAAATTTCTGCTGATTGCACGGAAAGAAATACAGCTGGAGAAGGAATGACGCAAATGCCCAAGCCCCAATTTTCAAGGATGCCGCCATCCTCATCCGCATTGTCAAAGACCGTCAAGGTCCAGGTACCGGAAGCCGGTTCGCCATTAAAGGCAGAAAGTGGAGTAAGCGGAGTGTAGGTGCCACCATCATTATAAGGACATGGAGGCGGGCCGTCTGCTTCATCGTCAAAACTCACATCAAAGTCATCCATGTCATCGCAGATCTGATCTACCAAAGTTACTGTAGTACCACTGGGGCTGGTCAACTCAAAGGTGAGGTCTCCCACCCAGGTATGCGTACCCTGCAGATTGAGGACATTCACATCATCAATCGTCCCCGGCATATTTACTTCCATGGTAGAAGTGATGGTTGGTGTACCTTGAGAAGTGATGGTCAAGGGTACATCCGGGGAGAAGAAGTTGCCACAGGCAATATTTGCTGTGGTAAAGGTGAAAACAGAGGACCAATCGCTCTCGCCACAGACATTTTTGCCTTTGACCCGCCAATAATAAGAAGTGGTGGGGTTAAGAGCAACATCTATGGGCCATTCAGTGGCGGAAATATCGGTTGCCGAAGCAACGACTTGAGTAAAGCCGGCATCTGTGGCAACCTCAATGTTATAAGAAGAGGCCGAACCCGCCTCCCAGGTAAAGACAGGGGTAACCGTAATATCTGTAGCTGCATCGGCAGGGCTCGTCAAAGTCGTCAGAGGCGGTATTGCAGTAACGACTACGAGGGTGATTTCCGACTGGGCATCATTGGTGCCATCCGTACCTGTAATGGTCATGGTATAAGAATCTGCGCTCAGCCCGCCTGTACCCGAGATGGTCAGGGTTACTTCGGTATCGGGGTCTGCCGGATTGGTGGAGAAAGTCGCATTGGCGCCGGCAGGAAGACCGCTAATGTCCAGGGTAACCGGCCCCTCAAAAGCAGCGCTCACCTCCAGGGTATAAACGGCATCAGTAGGTGCACAAATCTGCTGTGAAGCGGGCTGAGGCGTTACGGCATAAGAACACTGCAACTGGCTGCGGCCATCCAGTACCAAGACACCGGTATTGTTGGGGTCCAGCCAGTCTTTCAGGCGGGTGGTTGGCGTACCGCCGCCTTCCCAGGAAATAGAAAACGCGCCAAACCAGTCGGATTCATCGTTGCCACAGGCAGCGCCTCCGCCGGTAAGCTGGCCAATGACCCGCTTGTCCTGATTGAAAAGAGGCGAGCCCGAAGAGCCGGGTTCTGTCGTGCCGACATCCCAGTCCACTACACGCACGTAAGTATAGTCGTTGGGCGAAGCCACCGTACTATAAAGCTGGGTAAGCATCCCCGGGTCAAATTCAAAGCTGATGCGCTTTTCGTCTGTATTGGGGTGATGCACGCAAATGGCCGTGTCGTGTGCCACCGGCTCAGCGCTCCAGCCGGCAAAAAAGGCATCAGCTGTTTCAGAAACGGGATCATCCAACTCTACCAGCGTGAAATCCGAGGGGCTATAGCCGGCTCTAAAGATGGCGCCGGTATTGAAATCGTTCAGCGACCCGTCTCCGGGGCCGCCGCTGGCTGCCGATCCCGGCTCGCGGCAAGTGCTGTTTTGATAGTTCCAGTAAGCCACCAAAGAAGCAGCATTGCCACTGTTGATGCCGCAGTGGTCCGCAGTCATAAAGTAAGGCGTGCAATCCTGGTTGGTGTTGTTGACCAAAAAGCCCGTGCAAAAAGTGCTGCCCGAAAGGCCATAAACAGCTACCGACTGTATGATGTCGCGATAGTTGTCCACAATGCCCCAGCCATCGGCATCTCCACATATCACATCCAGGTTGCAAGAGCCCGACAGGAAGCTCTCGGCCATTTGGCCAAAGCCCATGAAGTCGTGATTGACGTATTTGAGTTCCAATTGCAAATCCTCCATGCTGTGGATGGGTACCTGCACTTCAATGACGATCTCATCGCCACGCAAAATGGGCGTCCAGAGCTGTTGATGCTCTTCGTTGTCAGCAGGGGTAAAGGGCCCCTGCACTTCCGAGTAATCCGGAGAATACAACACCAGAGAGCCGCCCGGAGGCATGTAGTATTTGGTGAAGCCCAGGTTCAGAGATTTAGCGCCCTGAGAATAAATCCTCATGCGCCATACGGCCATGTCGTCTTCTGTAAACTCCCAGGTGCCGTGATTGTCAGGTGTGATGAAAACATCCATAGGCACGGCAAAGTGTGGGGCGCGGCCGGGAGCGCGAGCCGCCAGCTCGTCTTGTAAAAGTTTCTTGTTGTCCTGGTAGGGCATGATCATGCGCTCCACATTGGACAAAGAGGAGGTGTTGGGATTGATGCGTGCATCCTGCTGCGCCGAGGCCGAAAAAGCCCAAAGACACAAAAAGAAAGTAAGCACCAAACCAAACTTCATAAATACTCGATTCATAAAACAGGTTTTTAGTGATTTGTTGTAAAATGTCAATTGCATTTGCCCTTTTAGCCCATTAGACAGGAGCCGGAATGCCCTCATGGGCTTTCACTATGGAGCTAAGCAGGTACTAATATAGCGCAAAAAGCCATCCCGAGTTTCCAAAGGAGGAAGAAAGGCCGGCTATTTTCAGCAAATGACAAATAGAAGACACAGACTTACAAGCGGAAATACTCCACAATCAGCTCCTTGAGCAGATCTTCCTGGGCCGCCCCCTGCACCTCTACGGGTTTCACGGCCCTCCAATGCGGCCAGCCATCTTCATCCCGCCCGACAAACTCGTAATACCCCCGCTGACTCAGCAGCCGGCACACGGCAACATGCATCAATTCCTGCTTTTCCTCCTTGGTAAAAGACTCCTGCAAGCGTCCCACTTCCTGTAAGCCAATGAGGAAAAGCAGGGCGTTGAGGTCGGGAAGATGCTCCTTGCCAAAGCGCTTTTTGATTTTGGTTTGCACCTCAAACCAGCGTAAAGGTAAATCTTTCATTTTTATATTTTTGCAAATCAATAGTTCATTAAGTTTTGGGCAGCCAAAAAACAGGGTATCAAGTTGAACCGGTTTAAACCCGCGAAAACCCGCACAATCCGCGTCATCCGCGTTCTATTA
>WGBN01000478.1 GCA_015494245.1 Saprospiraceae bacterium
AACCACAGCAAAAAGGGCAGCAAATACACCACCGACTCCTTGCTCAAAAAAGCCCAAAACAACAGCAGAGAAAACAGCGCCCCATAAACGCCCCGACGCTGTTTCCACAGCATCATCACGGCAGCAGTTGCCGGCGCCACCATTAAAATGTCGTGCGAGACATCGGCAGCAAGATAGAGCAAAGCGGGATTCAGAGCCAACAAACCCGCCGCAGCAGGAAAACTCCGGGAAAGGAAATCGCTCCCGCCCGAGCTACCGGCCCGGGCTACACTCCACACCAGCCAGACAAAAGCCAGGGTGGCAGGTAAGATCAGCAGGCGGGGAGCGCCGCCAAAGAGGTACATCACTGCCGCAAGCGGCCACACAAAACCAATCCTGTGCGCAAAAGGTGAAGGCGTCTGGGGTAACTGCCCGTTCAGCCATTCCTGCGCGTGAAAGGCATACAGGTACTCATCGCTCAAAGCAATGCCGTGATAAAACAGAGCCGCCCACAGAGCCAGAAGCAGCCAGCAAAGTACAGCCGCATGTTTCCCGATATGCTTGAAAGCCCTGCCCATCTACCCGATTCGCTTGAAAACAGAGTTCATCGAATCAGCACCATCTTTCCAAACCCCTGCGAAAAATACGCATCGGCTCCCGTAGGGAAGAAATCCAGTTCCTTGCCCTCGGCATCCCTCGCCAGAATGCGGTACAGGTAAACGCCATTGGCCAGAGGATCTCCATAGCTGTCGGTGCCATCCCAGGGCAAATCCGTGCGATGCGTACCCACGCGCAGAGGCCCCAGCTCAGCCTGCGTCAACTCGCGCACCAGACGCCCCGAGACGGTATAAATCTGCAAGCGGAAATCCGCCGGCGCCTCGCTGCCCGTGAGGGTATAAACGAAATACGTCTGCGTGGAAAAGGGATTGGGATAGTTCAACACATTCGAGAGCGAAGCCGAGGTGATGACCCTGAAGCGCTGCTCAAAATCATAGCCAAATTCCGACTGCGAGAGTACGTAATTGAGTTGACCGCTTTGGTTGCCACTGGCATCTTCGGCCGCTATGTAAAGGCTGTACTCCCCGTCTTTTTCAAAGCGGGGTGTCCAACGGACGCGGGCGCGATTGTCTTCGGCAGTAGCCGGTATAAAGCTCAACTCCGGATCGCTGAAATAGAGCCGGCGCAAATTGCCGTCGGGCTCCTTGAGCAGCAACTGAAAGGCCGTGCTGTCGGCAACTGGCAGAAAAGGGTTTTCATCCCGCAACTGGATGAGCACCTCCGGCTCGGCAGAGACCAGGTCGCCGTCAAAAATGTGCTCCCCGTCAAAGGTAACATCCAAGAGCGGGTTGCGCCGGTCCTTCTCTACCTCAAAGCGCAGGAAGAGACGGTTGTTTTCGGTATAGCGCTCCGGCTGGTCTCCATCGGGATTGAGCAGAACGCTGAGGCTGTAGGTACCCTCCATCTCATACGTGTCGTAAGAAAAGAAGAGATGCAGGCTGTCACCGGCGGCCAGCGGAGCAAAGCGCTTGTCAGTTTCGATCAAATCGTTGTCCTCATTTTGCAGGCTGAAGCGCACCAGCAGGCTATCCATATCATAGGTAGAAACGTTCTCCACAGCCAACTCCAATTGCAGGCGATCGCCCTGCTGCAGACTGTCATCGTGGAATACAAAGTACTCGTTGGGCGCTACGGCTACATCGGGCAGGCCCTCATAGTGCACCCGCCAATACTTCAACTGAGGCGGCGAGCGGTGTACTTCGTCTTCCGCGGCGTATTCCAGGCGCAGGTAGGGGAAGTTGGAGGCATCCACACTTTGCAAATCCTCTTCACCGGAAATCAAGCCGCTGAGCAGCAGGCTATCGGTGCCATCGGCTTTGATGCCATAAACGCGCATTTCCACCACATCGCTGCTGTCTTGCGCTCCCCACGTCCAATACAGATTTTCCCAGGAAGCTGCCGGACCTATGCTTACAGACTCCAGTTGACCAAAGGTCCAGTCTCCGGGAACGGCATTGTGTTGTTCAGTCGTCTCCCCCGGCTCCGTAATGGTCTCATTGACACCGTATTCGGGATGCCCCTTGCGGTAAAAGAGCGAGTAAGGTTTGACGGCACCGAGATTGGGCAAATCGCCGACCACGGTACAGCCCTGAGCTTCTAAATAGGGAATCAAATCATCAACCCACTCCTCCGGCTTATAGCTCTGATCGGCATTGCGCTGCACGGTAAAAAAGACCACGTAAAAGCCCTGAGGCACCACATCCTCCAGAAAAGCGATCAGCTCCGCCCTGTCTTCCGGCGTGCCGGTGGCAAACAGGAAAGCCCCCTGGCCCGTAATGGCATAATCATCTCCATAGGGCAAGCCGCCCGGATTGATCCAGGGCTCGGCCGTAAGCGAGTCCAGCACGCCCACCATCACGCCGGCAGGAAAATCGCCATAACCGTAATAACTCGCCGCCGTCTCATTTCCGACAAAATAGCGCGGGATGCCGTAAGGCGAGTCATACACCCTGTTCTTGATTTTCACGTCAATGAAGTTTTTCACAAAGTCCAGGCTTCGCGTTTCCTCCGGCCACTCCATATACGTAAAATGGTTTTCGGCAAACTGAAAGTAGTGCGACTGGTTCCAGCCGTCGGGTGCTGTGGGCAGATATACAAAAGAGCTGTTTTCCCAACGATACCCCACCGGCGGCAGGCTGTCGGGGCTGACTCTCCAGTAATAGACCGTGCTGTCGCTCATGCTCAGCGCCGGTTTCCAGGACAGCAGTCCGCCTTCGCTTTCCACTTCGCCCGTTTGGAGCAAGGGGCTGTCGAAATGCTCACTGGTGTCTATTTGGAAGATAAACTTTTGCCTTTCGGCAAATGGATTTAAGGTGGAGACGCGCAGCTCCGGATTGCTTTGCTGTACGATGGCAAACCTGGGCGGCTCTACGGTTTGCAGGCTATTGGAGATGATATAAACCGGAACGCCCGCTTGGCCGTCGGGGCCTATGAGCTCGTTGTTGTTTTCGGCCTGCGCGGGCAATTCGGCCAAAGCCTGGTCGGGGTCGAGTGTGACGAAAAAGCGATTCATGCCCCGCGCGGCTTCACCAAAGCCCGGCAGTGTAAAGCGCAGAGAAGTGCGGAAAGCCGGGGCCTGCACAGCTGTGTCCACCAGCAAAACGCGATTGCCATCGGGCAGTTGCTGCTCCACTTTCAGAGCCAGCAGGGTATCGCTCAAATGGTAGCCGATGTTCACGATGTCAAAAGCAAAGTCGAAGCTGTCCAATTCCGTGTGCAGATAGGCCGGATCAAAGGCCACAGAGGTTTCGTCCACGAGGTAATCGGGCCCCGGGTGTACGTTCAGGCGCAGGGCGGGGTCGCCCTGCAGGACATTTTGCTGGCCCAGTTCTATATAGCCTGTGGCCGTGCTATTCATCAAAAACTCTCCCGAGGATTTCAGTACATCGCCTATGCCATAGCCATAGAGCGGGCCTCCCACCTGCTCGTAAGTATGTTTGCCCAGAGCTTCCAAAGCAGCGCTGAAGCCAAAAGAAGTAGAGGCTGAAAAGGCAATGGCGCCCCGCTCTTCAGCCAGCACAAAGCGCTCGCCTATACCCACATTGGAGGTAAAGGCATTGCCCGAAAAACAGCCGTAAGACATCAACCAGGGATATTTGCCGTAGTTGTCATAGGTGTCGGGATTGTCGAAGTTAAAATCAAAGGTGTTGGCGCTGGAGTGGCCGAAGAAAGACAAGATGGAAATGCCTTCATTGATGCGCTCTTTCAGGGCCTCCGACTGGGTCGTCTCAATGGGGTCGGAGCTGGTTTTGTAAAAGGAAGTTACCTCACCGCCGAAGCGGTTGTTTTCGATGATGTTTTCCATTTGCAGCAAGACATTTTTGATGTATTGCTGCTCTCCTGCGGCTCCTCCGCCGCCGAGGTGCATGATCTGTTTCATCCAGGCGCGGGCCTCCAGCGTCTGAGGCAGGTTTTCGGCATTGCTCTCAAACTGGACTACCTTGTTGAAATAATCCCACACTTCCTTAGGGCTTTTTGCCGGAAGGCGCCCTATGGCCAGGGCCATCTCCGTAGAAGCAGCATTGGCCACCAGCAAATTGTCAGAAGCGGGATAGCCGTAAGTAGGCACGAAAAAATCCACGCCCACATGCTGCACCAATTGAGTGGCATTGCGCACATAAGGATACTCTATGCCCTTGCCCACGATGAAGAGGTATTTGGCGTTGGGCCAGTGGTCGCGCACGTAAAAAGCCAGGTTGCGAATGCAAAGCGGATGCCGCTTAATGCCATAGCCAAACTCGTCGTACAAATCCAGCACATTCACAGCTACTGAGCTCATGGCATAGGGCGATTCGTTGTTTCTATAATCCACATAAGCTTCCACAGGATTTTCGCCATTGTAGGGCTGATTTAAATCGGGATGATAGAGCAGGATGAATTCCGCTTCAGTATTTGGTATGTTGGCAAAAGAAACCGGCTCGGGAGCGCCGAGAGAAGTATAAACCTCTTCTTTGACGAGCAAGAGTTTGCGCTCAGCCTGAGCAGGCGGCAGCACAAACTTCAACAATCCATTCTCATACACCGCTTCAAGGCGAATGCCCGTCGTCAAATCGTACAGAACCGGCATGGGCGCCGCAGCATCATAACCGGAAATTTCCAGATATTGCGGAGCTCCATTTGCCGAAAGGCTAAAAGAAAACAGGGTGTCTGCACCAAAATCAAATTGCCTCGGATAGCGGAGACGCACATAGCCCGTTTTGATCTTGTCGAAATTGTCAAACGCGCCTTTGATTTCGACCACGGCCTCCGTGCCGAGCTGATTGGCGGGTATTTCGTAATCGGGCTTTTGCCCCAACACGCCATAGACAGAAAACTCTTCCAGCAATTGCCCGTCGAGCCAAACCTGTTGCAGGTGGTTCCCGCTGCTGCCGGCAAAGGTCAGCTCAAGTGTAGCCGGCGGGCCGGCGGCATAGACGCTGCCGAGGGGCAGTTGCACTTCGCGATCCGTGCTCCAGGAAGAGCTGTACCCCTCCGCATCGCGGATGTCCGAGCGGCTGATGGTTTCCGAACCATAATAGGTCGTTTTTTTGATATAGCTTTGTCGAAAGGCCTCCAGAGCCTCATCCATAAAATAGGTTTCGGCAGCCGGCGGAGAAGAGAGGTCGTTGGGTACATCCTCGATCAGAAAACCGGAAGCCTGCTGCTCATCCCAGCTCAAAAAATACGCGGCCGTGTCGTTAAAAAGGCTGACGTAGGGGTTGAAAATCTGCTGGGGATTGGCGAGGAGGAAGGAGTCCAGCTCTCCGCGATTGGCCCGGCCGTAAAAAGCGAGGTAATCGCCCGCTTGCAGAGGCCCCGAAGTAGAGGCATAAAACGGCACCGGCCGGCCCAAGGCATACAAAGAGATGTTTTCGGCAGGGATGCCTGCCGGGAGTACATTTTGCAGGCTCTCGTAGGGTATGCGATACCAACCGTCTTCGGCGATGTAAAACTTATACCAACTTTTGTCGTAATCAATCCATTCAAAACCATAGAGAGTATCCTGTCCGCCAGGCATTTGGGCATTAACGGCATGACTCGCCGTCAAAAAGAACAGGCCCAGACTGAGTAAAAAGGCAGTCAGCTCATAGTTGAATCCATTCAATGTTTTCATCACGTAAGGCTCTGTCATAAGTGAGGTAATGAGAGGTATGCATCACACGGCCGCGAATATCTTTAATAGTAACCTTCACTCTGAAAACGCCCCAGGTCCATATATGTATGGCAGCTTTGGGGTTTTCAGGTGCGCACATCACGGTTTTGACCGGATTGGGGAAACTCGGGTGCAAGTGATAGGTTACCGCATCCACAAAAGGCAGATCGGGGCCATCCACGCAAAGCCACACTTTGTACAGGATGGTCTCCCGCCCCTCTTCATTTTCGATCTTGCGGTAATAGGCCTTTCGCTTCTCCCCTTCTACCGTTTTTTCATAGGGGTCAAAGAGCGAGTCATATACATCCAATTGGTATTTTACATCCGGTGATCTCATAAGCTTTTGACTTGACTTTTCTTTAATCTTCGTCCGGAATCAAGTGTTCGGGCGGAGTTACGGGTTTAATCTCGTCTGTAACAGCGGAGCGCGAAGGGGTAAAACTTTCTGTTTCCACGCCCCTGAACATCTCATTTTCTACGGGCACGCCCTCCTCATTGTGCTGAAGGTCAGCCCTGCCCTGTCCCTGCGATTTAGAAGCAGCCGACTCCCCGAAGTAATAACCTATGATGGAGCCGAGCAGGGTGCCGATGGAGGCGATGACCAGTTGCAGGGCTTTCATCTTTTGCTCAAAAGTACCGGCCGTCGCCATGGAATAAACGATCAGGATGGTAAAAATGATGACCAGCGTAAGCGCCAAAAAATGGCGGAAGTCGTCAATGATGTTGGCAAAAAAGCGGGCAATGACAAAGCCGAGCCGCTCTCTGGAGCCCATGCTGCTGCCACCATAGACGTTTCCCTTCCCAATCGGGCGAAGGATTTTCACCAGCCAGGAAATCATCCATATCAAAAAGAAGACCGTGAGCAGAAACAAAAGCACGCCTTTGCTGTGTTGCTCAAAAAAACCGAAAAATTCTGCTACTCCGTTCATAAGCAAAGTTTTACCCAATTGCTGCAATATTACAAAAAATATCGGGACCTGGGCAGCTCTGCAACTGCCATGCCGGGCAAAGTGTCGTCCTCACTACTTCCTCACTGGTCCAGCCGGTACAACTGGTATTTTTCGATCACGCGAATCAGCTTATTGGCGTAGTTAGGGTCTGTAGCATAGCCGAGGCGTTTCAGCCCGCGGGCCCAGGCCTTGTAGTCTTTTCCGTACTTTTTCAGCGATTTGTACTTGCCATTGGCCAGCAGCTTGGAGTGAGCGCGCCAACTCTCCCAGGCCGAGCCGTAAATCCGGAAGAAATCCTTGTGGTGATCGTCGGAGAAATTCGAGCAATGCCCTTTCTTGCAGGAACGCGAAAAGCACTTGATACCAAAGTGGTTGTTGTTGCGCGTTGCCAGCACACTGGCCCCTCCGTCGCTCTCCACCAGGCCCTGAGCCATGGAAATGCTGGCCGGAATGCCAAACTTCTCCATCTCGGCCTTCGCCACTTTCTGAAAGCGCCGGATGTAGGCTTTGTAGCGCCTGTCTTTTTCCGTATCCCCGGGCTTATCGCTCCAGGCATCTGCCGTAGAGGGCGCCTTACCCTCATCCGGCTCTTCGGGCGGCAGTGAAGCCGGCACGCCCCCATCTCCGCCGGCCGCCGGCATGGCCATGGTCGTAGCATCTGTAAGGTCGCCCCACTGCACCTGCAGCACCACATTCCGCTGTGTGAAAAGGTAAACCAGCAAAAAAGCCGTAAACAGCTTAAACCAGGGCACCCGAATGCGCTTCGGCAACCAGAAAAACCACTTCTGACGCACGTATTGCCCCAATTGCTCCAGCAAAACCAGCAACTGCGCCCACAACTCCCGAAAATCCGTCTTCCGGCTTTCGCCAAATACCGGCCCGCTCTGCCCGGCCTCCTCCGGCCTCTGCTCGCCGGCCTTCTGCAATTCACAGTGATCAGGGTAGTCTTCAAGCAACGTAAAAGGAATTTTCTCTTTCATCATGCAAGCATTTTAAGGGTTTGAAAGGAGGACTTCGGCTTTCGCCAAAGCCTTTTAAAACATTTTGTGTCGCAAAGTTAAACATTTTGTTTTAATTG
>WGBN01000479.1 GCA_015494245.1 Saprospiraceae bacterium
ATAATTTACAAACTTCCGGTCCTTAAAAAAGAGCAGAATGCTAAATGGGTTATAGACAAATGCCTCCCCATCCCAACTGTAACCATTGTACCAGCGCCGGATTTGTGCCAGTGCCTCTTCTCGGCTATAACTCTTCTTTTCACAAAAATCCTTCAGGTGTTCAGCAAAGTACTTCTCCAATTCCTCCTGGGTATAACCCAACATGGAAGAATAATTCTCACTCATGGTAATGTCATACAGATTGTTCAAATCTGAAAAAATACTCACCCGACTAAACTTTGATACGCCCGTAATAAAGACCAGTCGCAGGTAAGGATCGCTGTCTTTAATCACCGAGTAAAAATTCTTCAAAACCTGTTGATTGGCCTTGGCCTGAGCCACTTCTTCTCCAAGATAATCTATGATGGGTTTGTCGTACTCGTCTATGAGTAGCACTACCTGTCCTTTGGATTCAGCCAGTTTCCTTAGAAGTTCCTCAAATTGGTTTTTGAGACTATCGTCCTGCAAGGATATGCCGTACATCCGTGCTGATTCCTGAATGTACTTCTGAAGCTCTCCGTAAAGGCCTTTCATTTTGTAATCCAGCCCGGCAAAGGGGATATATATGATCGGATTCGTCTTCTCCCAGTCCCAATGGTCTTCTATCCAAAGCCCCTCAAACAACTCTTTGCTGCCCTCAAACAATTCCTTAAACGTACTCACCAGCAAAGATTTGCCAAAGCGGCGAGGGCGGGAGAGGAAGTAGAACTTTCCTCCGACAGCCAGCTCATAAACCTGCCTGCTGCCCTCATCCTGTCCACAGATTACACCGATTTACCCGATTTACCCGATTCAACCGCTCTCGCCGTTTCCGCCACCATCAAAAACTCCAGAATATTTTGTTTCAACTTTGAAGCAAAGCAATTATCTTTGCGGGCAGAATGATACCCTCCTTGTCTCGCTTGTAGTATCTCCGCAGAACACTACACATTCAAAAAGTGAGGCCTCATCCTCCTTTGGAGTGGGCATTTTTTACAAACCTGGTAAACCTGCGCAGCACTATGGGGATTGTTAGAACCAAAACCAAAGCGAAAGAGAAAAGCCGTAAAAAACTCAGACCTTTGCCCTTTGAAGAGGTGCGCGAGGCTACGCTGGCCTACTTTAAGGGCGACGAACTCGCCACCGATGCCTGGATGAAGAAATACGCTTTACGGGATTCGTTTGGCAACATCTATGAGCGCACGCCCGACGATATGCACAGGCGCATAGCCTCTGAATTGGCTCGCATTGAAAAGCGCTATCCCAAGCCTTTGGATGAGGATTTTCTGTATGAGCTGTTGAAGGACTTTCGCTACATCGTGCCGCAGGGCAGCCCGATGGCCGGTATCGGAAATGACTTTCAGGCTGTATCGCTTTCGAATTGCTTTGTGGTGGGGAATAAGGCCGATTCTTACGGAGGCATCATGCAATTGGATGAGGAGCAGGTGCAGTTGATGAAGCGTCGTGGTGGCGTGGGGCACGACCTTTCGCACCTCCGGCCCAAAGGAGCGCCGGTGATGAATTCTGCGCTTACCTCTACGGGCATAGTGCCCTTTATGGAGCGCTACTCCAACTCGACTTTAGAAGTTGCCCAGGGTGGCAGGCGCGGGGCTTTGATGCTGACGGTCTCCATCAAGCATCCCGATGCAGAAGATTTTATTGATGCCAAGTTGGAGCAGGGAAAAATCACGGGAGCCAATGTGTCCGTGCGCATAGATGACGCTTTTATGCGGGCGGCGATGGCAGGCAAAAAATACACTCAGCAATTTCCCATTGACAGCAAGAAGCCTAAGGTAGAGCGCGAGATTGACGCTGCTGCACTCTGGCACAAGATTATCCACAACGCCTGGAAATCGGCTGAGCCGGGCGTCCTTTTTTGGGATACCATCATCAGGGAGTCTCTGCCGGATTGCTATGCGGACCTGGGCTATGAAACCATTTCTACGAATCCCTGCGGAGAAATCCCGCTCTGCCCTTATGACAGTTGTCGGTTGCTGGCCATCAATCTTTACAGCTATGTGGAGCAGCCTTTCACCGAGAAAGCCCGCTTTGATTTCAAAAAGTTTGCACAGCACGTGCAGTATGCCCAGCGCATGATGGACGACATTCTCGATTTGGAGATTGAGAAAGTCGAGCAAATTCTCCGCAAAATTGACGAAGACCCCGAGCCCGAGGAGCTGAAGGTGCGCGAGCGCAGGCTGTGGGAGAAGATACTCGAAAAATGCGTGGACGGCCGCCGTACCGGCGTGGGCATTACTGCCGAAGGGGATATGTTGGCGGCTCTGGGGTTGCAGTATGGCAGCGATAAGGCCATTCGTTTTTCCGTCAAGGTGCATCGCACGTTGGCTCTGAATGCCTACCGCTCTTCCGTGAATTTGGCCAAAGAGCGCGGGGCCTTCCCCATTTACAATGCAGAGCGGGAGGCGAATAACCCCTTCGTAAAGCGTTTGGCGAAAGCAGACAAAGAACTCTACAGGGACATGCAAAAATACGGTCGTCGCAACATCGCCTTGCTGACCATTGCGCCCACCGGCACGACCAGCCTGATGACGCAGACGACCTCCGGCATTGAGCCGGCTTTTCTCATCAGTTATAAAAGGCGTCGCAAAATCAATCCCGATGAGCAGGGTGTCAAAATAGATTTTGTGGATCAAGAGGGCATCGCCTGGGAAGAGTACGCTGTTTTCCACCATCACTTTGCCACCTGGCTGGAAGTCCATGGTTACGATCTGGAGGAGGTGCGCAAGTGGCCTCAAAAGAAATTGGAAAAACTCATCGCCAAGTCTCCTTATCACAAAGCCACATCACACGATGTGGATTGGGTGCAGAAAGTCAAGATGCAGGGAGCCATTCAGAAGTGGGTGGACCACTCCATCAGCGTTACGGTGAACATCCCTCACGACACCTCGGTGGAGAAGGTGAAGGAGATTTACCAAACGGCCTGGAAGGCCGGCTGCAAGGGCTGTACCATTTATCGCGATGGTTCGCGCTCGGGAGTGTTGCTGGCAGCAGAGGAAAAAACGGAAGACAAGGCCAAGAGCAATGGCGCTTTTCTGGAGACTATGGCCCCCAAGCGCCCCAAGAAGTTGGAGGCTACTGTGGTGCGTTTTCGCAATGCTCACGAAAAGTGGATGGCCGTGATTGGCCTTTATGAGGGGCGCCCTTATGAGATCTTTACCGGTAAGGCAGAGGGCGTCTTTAACATTCCGGAATCTGTTACGCGGGGTTGGGTGATTCGCGAGAAGGAAAACGGCAGGGCGCGCTACGATTTCCGTTATTTGGATGAAGACGGCTACCCCATCACCATAGGCGGCTTGTCGCGGGCCTTTAATCCCGAGTTTTGGAATTATGCGAAGCTCATTTCCGGTGTGATGCGCCATGGCATGCCGGTGCAGTACGTCATAGATCTGGTTCGCAATCTGAACATGCGTGAAGACCACCTGAATACCTGGAAAAACGGTGTGGTGCGGGCCTTGAAAAAGTTTGTCCCCGATGGCACACAGGCCAAGGGCAAATGCCCGGGTTGCGATGATCCCGACGGTTTGATTTACAAGGAGGGATGCCTCATTTGCAAGAGCTGCGGATATTCGGAATGCGGATGATGGGGGCAAAAAAGAAGAGGCAGCGCTCAAAAAGCGCTACCTCGCCCTAACCAAATAAAACCAATAAGTTTTGCAATCAACGGTGTTTTGCCGGCAAAACAGCTTGGTTGGCCATGTGTTTTGTATTTCGTTTTCCCCGCATATTGCCTACCTTTGAGCCTTTCTGAATTCCAAAGTTACGGTTTTTTGCTCAATTGTCAAAATTTAAGCCTGCATTTATGAAAGCGAAAAGTCCTCAAAAGTTGCCTTTTTCTTTTTTACAGCTTGTCGGATTGTTGCTCTTTGCCGGTTTGCCACACGCTTTATCGGGGCAGGGCATGGATTACAGTGCCGACTCGGCTTTTATCAAACAAATTCACGATTACACGCTGTCTGAGAGTCATTGCTACGATTGGTTGCGGCATTTGACGAAGGATGTGGGTTCACGGCTTTCGGGTTCGCCGGAGGCTGCCGCTGCGGTGGAATACACCCGCCAGTTGATGGAGAGTCTGGGTTTGGATACCGTTTGGCTGCAGCCGGTAATGGTACCCCATTGGGTGCGCGGTGGCGAAGAAGTGGTGCGCATCGTGGAGTCTTTTGAGGGCAGTCATTTTGATTTGCCTGCAACTTCTCTGGGCAATTCCGTAGGTACAGGGCCTGAGGGCTTGCGGGCTGAGGTCATTTCCGTACAAACTTTGGAAGAAGTCGAAAAGTTGGGGCGCGCTCGCATCGAAGGCAAAATCGTCTTTTTCGATCGCCCCTTTGACCAGACGGAATACTATACCTTCCGCGCCTACGGCAAGGCGGTGGACCAGCGCGTTTGGGGGCCGTCTAAGGCAGCGGAGTACGGAGCTGTGGCCGTCCTGGTGCGTTCTATGACCAACAGCACGGACGATGTGCCGCATACGGGCACGCTGGTTTATGCCGAGGACCAACCCAAGATTCCTGCTCTGGCCATCAGCACCCGCGCAGCAGATTTGCTGAGGCGCCAACTGAAAGAGGGAAAGGTAGAGGTTTACATCCGCAACCACTGTAAGATGCTGGAGCCCACGCTCTCCTACAACGTGATAGGTGAAATTCGCGGCAGCGAAAAGCCGGATGAAATCATCGCTGTGGGCGGGCATCTGGATTCCTGGGATGTGGGCGAAGGGGCACATGATGACGGAGCGGGTTGCGTGCAGAGCATGCAGGTATTGGCTACGCTCAAACATCTGGGCTATCGCCCCAAGCGCACCCTGCGTTGCGTCCTCTTTATGAATGAAGAAAACGGCTCTGCCGGAGCGAAAGAATATCAGGCCGTTTCCGACCGCAAGGGCGAATACCATCTCGCTGCTTTGGAGTCCGACAGCGGCGGTTTTACGCCCCGGGGCTTCAGGGTAGATGGTCATGAAGACATTTTTGATGCCAAATACGCCCGCGTACAGGCCTGGCAACCCTTGCTGAAGCACTGGCGACTCGACTTGAGCAAAGGCGGCTCAGGCGCCGATGTGGGGCATTTGAAGGGACAAAAAGGCCTGCTCTTCGGCCTGGAACCGGATTCCCAACGCTATTTCGATTACCATCACACCGACAGGGATGTCTTTGAAGCAGTGAATAAGCGAGAGTTGGAATTGGGCGCTGCTGCCATGACTTCGCTGGTCTATTTGCTCGACAAATACGGTTTGAATTAAAAGGCTCATGCAACAGGTAACCGTCCACGATAAGACTTTTAAGACCTTTTTGTCTTCAGAGCAAATAGGCGCCGAGGTGCGGCGATTGGGCCGCGAAATCACCCGCGATTTGAAGGGTAAGAGGCCTCTTTTTCTGTCCGTGCTCAACGGCTCCTTCGTCTTTGCCGCCGACTTGGTGCGCCAGTGCGATATGGATTTGGAGATCACTTTCGTGAAATTGGCCTCCTATCAGGGCACCAGCTCTTCGGGTAAAATCACCGAGCTGATCGGCCTGAATGAATCCCTGAAAGGCCGGCACGTTTTGATTGTGGAAGACATCATTGATTCAGGAAAAACCATGCAGGAACTGCTGAAAACCCTGCATGCACAACAGCCGGCTTCAGTTCAGATAGCTACCCTGCTGCTCAAACCCGATGCACTCGAAGTGGAGTTGGATATCGCCTACTGCGGCTTTGAAATCCCATCCGAATTTGTAGTGGGCTATGGATTGGACTACGACGGCCTGGGGCGCAATTTGGCGGATTTGTATGTGTTGGTTTAGTGTTTAGCGTTGGGGATTGGTGAAATCGGTTGAATCGGCGGAAGCGGTGAAATCGGGGAGTCGGCGTGATGAGCATGACGGGTGTATCAATCGTGATCGGAGCACAGGCTCAAAAGGGGCGTTGTAAACTCACCACGGAGTTCACGGGGAGGGTATTCTCCATTTCCATTCTCCATTCTCAATTTTCCATTTTCAATTAATCCTTATCTTTGTTTCATGCAAAAACTACCCATAGGCATACAAGACTTTGAGGAGCTTCGTCGAGGTGGATACCTTTATGTAGATAAAACGAAGGATGTTTACAAGCTTGCTTCGGGAGGAAAGTATTACTTCCTCTCCCGCCCCCGCCGTTTCGGTAAGTCTTTGTTGGTGAGTACGTTGAAGGAGTTGTTTGAGGACAGCAAAGAACTGTTTGAGGGCCTTTGGATAGAAGACCGTTGGGATTGGGGAAAAACAAATCCCGTTTTGCACATCCCATTCAGCAGTCTGGGGTACAAATCTTTGGGGCTTGAAAAGGCCCTGCACGAATTTCTCGATGATTTTATCCGTGATCATGAACTGGGCGTAGATGAAGAAGCTCTGGAACTAAAATTCAGGGAGATTCTCCGCAGCCTTTCGGCAAAAAAAGGCCGGGTGGTACTGCTCATAGATGAATACGACAAACCCATTATAGACTTTCTCGGAAAAGAAATTGCACAGGCGCAGGAAAATCAGCAGGTTCTCAAAAAAATCTACTCTGTCATCAAAGACAGCGACCCTTGGTTGCGCATGGTCTTTATCACGGGCGTCTCCAAATTC
>WGBN01000480.1 GCA_015494245.1 Saprospiraceae bacterium
AAGTTATCCTCAGCCGTCAAAGAACGTTTGGACGAAAAACTGCGCCGCTATCGCGCCAACCACGAAAAGCAGTGCCGCGAGCGCGCTTTGAAAGAAGCCTCCCGCCTGGCCGACTCTCTCATGCTGGAATATGCCAACACCCTTGCAGATACAGCCAACATCCCGCCTCTTCCCGAAAAGCCAGAAAGACCCCCAATAAAACCCCTGAAAGATACGCTCGGACCGGAGCCTTTGTTTCGGGAGTAACTTTTGGTTATATTTGCACCCATGCAAAAGCTACCCATCGGCATACAAGATTTTGCAAAACTCAGAAAAGGTGGTTTTGTCTATGTAGATAAGACTAAAAACATCTATGAGTTGACTGCCCAGGGGGGGTATTACTTCCTCTCCCGTCCCCGTCGTTTCGGCAAGTCTCTGCTGGTGAGTACCATGAAGGAATTGTTCTCCGGCAATAAAGAACTTTTCAAAGGCCTATGGATAGAAGATAAATGGAATTGGGAAGAAACGCATCCCGTTTTGCACATTCCTTTTGCGAGTCTGGGGTATAAATCACTGGGGTTAGAAACTGCTCTGCATCGTTATCTGGACAAAGTAATAAAGAATAGAGGCTTTGATATCCGGGAGGAATCCCTGTCTCAAAAATTTGAGGAACTGCTCATCGCTCTGTCTCAGGAAAATGAGGTCGTTCTGCTCATAGATGAATACGATAAACCCATTATAGACTATCTTGGAGGGGAGATAGAACAAGCCAAAGAAAATCAGCAGGTACTCAAAAAGTTTTATTCTGTCATTAAAGACAGCGACCGGTATTTGCGTATGGTGTTTATCACCGGCGTTTCCAAATTTAGCAAGGTGAGTATTTTTTCTGATCTGAATAATCTGGAAGACCTCACCGTAGGTGATTATCTCACTGCCGATATGATGGGCTATACGCAGGAAGAGCTGGAGCGCTATTTCGCAGAGTACATCCCACCCACAGCAGAGATGTTGCAAATGTCAAGAGAAAAGTTGCTGGAAGAAATCAGGGCCTGGTACAATGGATATAGCTGGGATGGAAAGTGTTTTGTCTATAATCCTTTTTCGATTCTTAATTTTTTTAAGAAGAGAGCTTTTTTCAATTTTTGGTTCCAAACAGCTACACCTACTTTTTTAATCGAGTTGATTAAGAAGAAGCCCTATTACGACTTTGATGGGATGGAAGTGGGCCTGGCTGCTTTTGAGTCATTTGATTTGGAGCATATCAGTACGATCTCTCTCCTGTTTCAAACGGGCTATCTGACCATTCAATCCATCAATGAATATCAGATTGCAGTCTTGGGTTATCCCAACAGAGAGGTGAAGCAATCCATGCTTAGTTATCTCATGACGGTTTTTGCAGATATAGATGCGGCGGAAGTACCTCCTATCGCTATACATCTTCGTCAAGCCCTTGTAGAGGAAGACATCAAACGCCTGGTATCAGTTCTCAACAGTCTGCTCAAGCGGTTGCCTCATCAGCTTAAGGGAAAAACAGAAGCTTTTTACCACGCTGTGGTGCATATTATCTTTCATTTGCTCGGCATTTTCCTGCGTAGCGAGGTAAATACAGCGGAAGGCAGAGCTGATGCTATTGTAGAAACCGATCGCGCTGTCTATTGCATTGAATTTAAACTTGACAAAACTGCCCGCGAGGCCTTAGAGCAAATTAAGGAAAAAGGATACCTGGATGGCTATCGCCAGCTCGATAAAAAGCTCATCGCAGTTGGGATTAATTTCTCTGCAAAAGCGGGAGCTATAGACGATTGGGCTATAGAGCAATATTGAAGACAAGGCCTGAGGACCTTGCCTTCAATGCTCGTGCTCTTCATGCTCTCCCTCTTCCTCAAGTTCATTGGGGTCGCCGCCCAGGCTTATGTAGGTTTTTTCAAACCATTCTGCCATTTCTTCCCTTTCGGCCTGGCTCAGGCGGGCGTCTTTATGCATGAGGGTGTAGCCGCGCAGAGGCATTCCGCCTTCGAGGACTTCCTCATGGGCTTCTTCCATGGCGTGTAGTACTCGTTTCTTCTTTTGGCTGCTTAAGGTGGAAAAATTCAGGTGCTCACGGCCTTCATGGATGTGCTTGTTGAGGAACCAGGAAACCGGAGCCACATAGCCATACCAGGGATAGCGCGTGGTGTAGGAGTGGCAATCGTAGCAACTGCTTTGGATGCTCTTCGCTATAGCCGGGGGGGCGTGCATGCTCGTCAGGAAGTCATGTGTGGCATCAAAGTCCGGTACAGAGCGGTTGACGGGGATGAATTGAATGAGTACGAACAGGGCTAAAAAGGCCAGTAAGATCTTCTTCAAACGGCGTCGTTTCATTTTTTTTTAAATTTTTTGAATAAAAGAGGCTGCAATCT
>WGBN01000481.1 GCA_015494245.1 Saprospiraceae bacterium
TTATCAAATCATTGAGTTGAACAGTTTTGAGACCATAGAGGGCTGGCAAGTTACAGTTCCGAATCAAAAAGGAGTAGTCATTCTTTTTCACGGTTACTCAAGTTCAAAGTCAAGCCTTTTGCCATATTCCGAAGAATTTAACAATAAGGGCTACTCTACTTTCTTGATCGATTTTATGGGGTGCGGAGGTTCAACGGGTAATGCAACGACGATAGGCTTTAAGGAGAGTAGAGATGTGAAAGAGGCTTATGATTACATTCGAAAAACCAATCCGGAAGCTGAAATTATTTTATTTGGTAACTCTATGGGGGCTGTGGCGATTATGAAAGCCATTGAAACATACGGTCTAAAGCCCTCCGGACTAATTCTCGAATGCCCTTTCGGAAGTATGTTGGCCACGACGCGGAAAAGGTTTAAGGCTATGCATTTTCCTTCGTTCCCTTTTGCGGAGATCTTGCTTTTCTATGGAGGAGTTCAAACCGGATTTAATCCGTTTAAGCACAATCCGGTAGAGTATGCTAAGAAAATAAACATTCCGACCCTGGTTTTATATGGAGCAAAAGACGAAAGAGTGTCAAAGTCCGAAATAGAGCAAATTTATGCCAATTTGCAGGGAGAAAAGGAATTGGTTGTTTTCAAAAATTCAGGGCATGAGATTTATTTAAATAAGGATGGTGCGGATTGGAATAAGGCTGTTGATGTTTTCCTGGGAGGGAGAGAGTAGGTTGGAAGTTTGTGCTTATGATTCGATGGCCCTACTCCTTCTCCCTCAACAAGATCAAATAGACCGGCAGGTGGTCGCTATAGCCTGCGATGTATTCATCGCCGGCGAAGGTGCGTTTGGGGTAGCCTTTGTATTTTCCTGTTTTTTGGATGAGGTAATCTTTTTTGAAGACGCGGGCTTTGTAGAAGAAGAAGCCGTCTTTTTTCATGAGTCCGGAGGAGATGATGAGTTGGTCGAAGAGGTTCCAGCTATCGCGCCAGGCGAGGGTTCCGAAGCCTTTTTTGTAGTCTTGGTAGAGGGTGTTGAAGAGGTCTCCGTCTTTGACTTGTGAGGCTTTTTTTCTGGCGTTGAGTACTTTTTTGACGCTGGGGCTGGCGGGGTCGTCATTGAGGTCACCCATAATGATGATTTGTGCCATGGGTGTTGCCTGCATGAGGGAGTCGGCGATTTGTTTGCAGATGGCGGCGCCGGCATTGCGGTAGGCTTGGGTGGCGCTTTGTCCGCCGCGGCGTGAGGGCCAGTGGTTGACGAGGATGTGCAGGGGTTCGCCCATAAAATCTCCGGAGACGAAGAGGATGTCGCGGGTTACGCGGGGGCTGCCGTCGTCGTTGTAGATTTTGAGGGGTATGGCGCGGGCGGAGCGCAGTTTGAAGTATTTGGGTTGGTAGAGCAGTCCGACGTCTATGCCTCTGAAGTCGGGCGATTCGAAGTGGACGATTTGGTAGTTTCGGTCTGCGATGGCGGGCTGTTTGACGAGGTCTTCGAGCACGCTGCGGTTTTCGACTTCGGCCACGCCGAGGATGGCGGGTCCGTCGGGAGTGAGGTCGGTGCCGATTTCGGAGATGACTTTGGCGAGGTGCTGCAGTTTGTCCTGGTAGATGTACGAGTTGTATCGGCGTTTGCCGGAAGGCGTAAATTCCGTATCCCAGGTGTCCGGTGAATCGAGGGTGTCGAAGAGATTCTCCAGGTTATAGAAGCCGATGATGGCTGTTTCAAATTCCTGGGCTTTTAGTTTTGCCTTAACGGCAAATGCGAGCAGGAGCGCGAGAAGGATTGTTTTTTTCATTGTTCGTTTCCGGTGCTTAGGATTTTGATTTCTACCCTTTGGTTTTTCTTACGCCCTTCGGGGGTGTCATTGTTGGCGATGGGTTTGCGTTTTCCATAGCCTTTGTACTTCACGCGCTCAGGCTCAATGCCCTTGTTGATGAGGTAGTCGGCTACGGCTTTAGCGCGTGCTGTGGAGAGGCGGTCGCAGTAGGAATGGGGCGGAATGCTGTTGGTGTGGCCGCCTATTTCGACTACGACTTTGGGGTTTTGCTTGAGGAAATGATAGACGTCTTCGAGCACGGGTACGGACTCCGGCGTAAAGTTGGAGGAGTCGGCGAGGAAGTAGAGGTTTTCGATGCGCAGGGTCTCGCCTTCTTTGAGTTTGGTGGCGTCTAACTGGCTGAAAGTACCTGTATTGGTATCGTCTTTGGGTGGGGGTGGCGGAGGGGTTGAGGTGTTGGTCTGTTTGTCGTCTTTGGGGGTAGGGGGTGGCGGTGGAGGGGGCACTTCAGCTATGACGGGAATTTCTTCTTCGCAGGGGACTTCCACGATGGCGGAGGCTTTATCTAAGAGGATGTTGCCATTGTAAGGGAAGAGCGTGGGGGTATTGTAGAAGGCTTCGAAAGTGATGTAGTAGAGGTCTTGGGTGGGGTGGAAGAGGAAGTCGAATCGCAGCCAGCGGGTATTTTTGATGAGGATGCTTTCGGCGAGCAGTTCTGTGCGGGCACAGGGGCCGACGCCGCCCCATATCCGGAGTTTGACGGGGGTGGTGAAGTTGGCTTCTTGGCCGGTTGCGCGGCTTTCGCTTTTATAGAGTGCGGAGCGGGAGAGGTAGATGCTGAATTCGTAGCATTTCCCTCCTTTGAGCGGGCTGCTGAGGCGTTGGGAAATTTTTTCCCAGGTTTCGTTGTCGCGGACGACCATGCCGAGGTAGGTGTTGCCGTCATAGGGCTTTTGGGTGACGCCCCAGAAGCTGTAGGCTTTCTCGCTGGCGGGGTGTACATCGGGCGGGCTTTCATTGGGGAAGCCGCAGTCTTCCCATTGGCGCGGCGGCGAACTCATTTTGGGGATGTCTTCGAAAGAGGGGTTGCGCAGTTGTATGTTTTGGCCCCGGCTGTTCCATACTATAAGCAGGAACAGAGGGAGTAAAAGCCACTGTTTTTTTATTTGGAGTTTCATCATTTACTTGTAAGTATTATTCAGTCGCATATGCTAAACGCTTTTACAGCGGGAAAAATATCTGTAAGCGGGCAGAAAACTGAAGTTTTTCTGCCCGCAGGGAGTTTTACTTAAAGGCGTTGAGGCCGGTGATGTCATGGCCGGTGATGAGGAGGTGGATGTCGTGGGTACCTTCGTAGGTGAGTACGGTTTCCAGATTCATCATGTGGCGCATGATGGGGTATTCGTTGGTGATGCCCATGCCGCCGTGTATTTGGCGTGCTTCGCGTGCGATTTGCAGGGCTGTATAGACGTTGTTGCGTTTGGCCATGGAGATTTGCGCGGGAGTGGCTCTGCCTTCATTGGCGAGCGTTCCGAGGCGCCAGGCGAGGAGTTGGGCTTTGGTAATTTCGGTAATCATCTCGGCCAGTTTCTTTTGCGTGAGCTGGAATTGCCCGATGGGTTTGCCAAACTGGATGCGCTCTTTGGAGTAGCGCAGGGCCGAGTCGTAGCAGTCGAGGGCAGCTCCTATGGCGCCCCAGGCGATGCCGTAGCGGGCTTTGGAGAGGCAGGACAGAGGTGCTTTGAGACCGGAGGCTTCGGGCAGCAGGTTTTTCTTGGGCACGCGCACGTCTTCGAAGACCAGTTCGCCGGTGATGGAAGCGCGTAGCGACCACTTGCCGTGAATTTCGGGGGCAGAGAAGCCTTTCATGCCCTTTTCTACGATCACGCCCCGGATTTTGCCCTCGTCATCGCGTGCCCATACAACGGCTATGTCGGCTATGGGGGAGTTGGTGATCCACATTTTGGCGCCGTTGAGGATGTAGGCATCGCCATCATCGCGTAGGGTAGAAGTCATGCCGGCGGGGTTGGAGCCGTGGTCGGGTTCGGTCAGGCCAAAGCAGCCGATGAACTCTCCGGAGCCCAGTTTGGGCAGATATTTGCGTTTTTGCTCTTCGGAGCCGTAGCGGAAGATGGGGTACATGACGAGCGAGCCCTGTACGGAGGCCATGGAGCGGATGCCCGAGTCGCCGCGTTCGAGTTCCTGCATGATGAGGCCGTAGGCTATTTCATCCATGCCGCCACCGCCGTATTCTACGGGCAGGCTGGGGCCAAAGGCGCCGATTTCGGCCAGGCCTTTAAAGAGGTGTACGGGGCATTCTGCCCGTTCGGCATAGTCTTCGATGATGGGCGAAACTTCCTGTTTGACCCAATCGCGCACGGCTTCCTGGGCCATGCGATGCTCGTCGCTGAGCAGTTCGTTCATCAGGTAGTAGTCGTGATACTGATAGCGATCCTGTTTTACCTTGCGTCCGCTTTGAGGCTGTGTTGTGTTCGACATAGGTATCTGTTTGTATTTCATTTGGCGAAAGCCGAATCAAAAAGGGCCTTTCGGGCTGTTGGGTGCCGAGGGGGACACGCGAAAACCCGGGCGGGGGCCCAAATCGCGGCAAAAGTACGGGATTCTTTGCTCTTTTGGGGCATTCGAGGGAATGAAGTATCTTTACGCTCTTGCCTGCCCCGGGCGGGCTGTTATTTGTTGACCTTTAATTTTTTGGCATGGCTCGTATTGCTTTGGAAGGAATGCGTTTTTTTGCCCGCCACGGCTACTACAAAGAGGAGCAACTTTGTGGCGGAGAATACGAAGTAGATGTGTATCTGGATGTGCGCGTGGACAAAGCTGCCATCAATGATGACCTGCGGCAGACGGTCAATTACGAGACGGTGTATCTGG
>WGBN01000482.1 GCA_015494245.1 Saprospiraceae bacterium
CTCTATAAGGTCTTTTCTACAGCTCAATAATCAATGGTTCATTAAGTTTTTGGCTATCTGTCTCCATCAGAAACCAAGCTATCAAGTTGAATCAGCTTAAACCCGCGAAAATCCGCCGCACCCGCGAAAATCCGCGTTCTATTGCGGCATTGTTGCCTACCGTCAATAGTGACATGATAGAACGCGGATGACGCGGATTGTGCGGGTTCCCGCGGGTTTTAAGGACGGTTCAATTGTCAGATGGTGTCATTTATTTTATGCAACTTTGCAATCAACCCTAAGTTGAAAAAAAATAAACGGCCCATTGAGAGTTTTCTTAATTTTGGGCGTATTGCCGTCTAAATTTCTAATGAACCATTGTAATGATATAAGTCACTTTACAATTCCAGCCGGTGTATTATATTTGCCGTACCTGCAATGAATGAAGCGGGCTAAAGACAGATGGATATTTAAACCAACTAAGCATGAGTACTTTTCAGATCAAAAACCTGGAGGAATACTTTCAGGTCTATCGCAAGTCGGTGGAGACTCCTGAACTTTTTTGGGCAGAAGTAGCAGAGGAACATTTCCTGTGGCGCAAGCGCTGGGACAAGGTACTGAGCTGGGACTTTTCCAAGCCGGAAGTCAAGTGGTTTGAAGGAGCCAAGCTGAACATTACCGAAAATTGCCTCGACCGGCATCTGCTCAATCGGGGCGATAAGACGGCCATTCTCTTCGAGCCCAATGACCCCAATGAGCCGGCACAACACATCAGCTATCGCGAGCTGTACGAGCGGGTGAACAAATTTGCCAATGTGCTCAAGGCCCAGGGCATCGGCAAAGGAGACAGGGTGTGCATTTACCTGCCAATGATACCGGAGCTGGCAGTTTCTGTGTTGGCTTGTGCGCGCATAGGAGCCATTCACTCGGTGGTCTTTGCGGGCTTTTCTTCGACTGCATTGGCTACCCGCATCAATGACAGTGATTGCAAAATGGTCATCACCTCCGACGGCTCTTATCGCGGCGGAAAAGTCATAGACCTGAAAAAAATTGTGGATGACGCGCTGGAAGAGTGCTCTACAGTGGAGACGGTCCTGGTCGCTAAGCGCATTCAAGCCGAAGTGCCCATGAAAGAGGGCCGCGATAAGTGGCTGCAACCGCTTCTCGATGAGGCCTCATCTGAATGCGCCGCTGAGGTCATGGATGCTGAAGACCCGCTCTTTATTCTCTACACTTCGGGCTCTACGGGGCGGCCCAAGGGCATGGTACACACCACGGCAGGTTATATGGTTTATACAGCCTACACCTTTAAGAATGTGTTTCAGTACGAAGAAGACGACATCTATTGGTGTACGGCCGATATCGGCTGGATTACCGGCCACAGCTATATCGTGTACGGCCCTCTGGCCAATGGCGCTACGACCCTGATGTTTGAGGGTGTACCCAGCTACCCCGACTGGGGCCGCTTCTGGCAGGTCGTCGAAAAGCACAAGGTTACGCAATTCTATACGGCGCCTACAGCCATACGCGCGCTGGCACGTCAGGGCCTGGAATACGTGGAAAAATACGACCTCTCCTCACTCAAAATACTGGGTACAGTGGGCGAACCCATCAACGATGAAGCCTGGCACTGGTACAACAACCACATCGGCAAAGGTCGTTGCCCCATCGTAGATACCTGGTGGCAAACGGAAACCGGCGGCATCCTGATTTCTCCCATACCTTTTTCCACGCCGACCAAACCGACCTTTGCCACTTTGCCTCTGCCGGGTATTCAACCGGTTTTGATGGATACAGATGGCAAAGAGGTGCAGGGACGTTCTGTCAGTGGCCGCCTCGCCATTAAATTTCCCTGGCCTTCCATGGCCCGTACCATCTGGGGCGACCACGAGCGCTATCGCGAAACGTATTTTTCCGCTTTCCCCGGCAAATACTTTACCGGCGATGGAGCCCTGCGCGATGCCGAAGGTTACTACAGAATTACCGGCAGGGTGGACGACGTCATCATCGTCTCCGGCCACAATCTCGGTACGGCGCCCATTGAAGCGGCCATCAATGAACACCCCGTGGTGGCAGAATCGGCCATCGTAGGTTTTCCGCATGAAATCAAGGGCAATGCCCTCTATGGCTATGTGATTTTGAAACCGGCCGGAGAAGCGCTGGACCCCGATGCCTTGCGCAAAGAAATCAATGCCCTTATAGCCGGACAGATTGGCCCCATTGCGAAGTTGGATAAAATTCAATTCGTCAGCGGCCTGCCCAAGACGCGCTCCGGCAAAATCATGCGGCGCATTTTGCGCAAGATTGCCAACAACGATTTCGAAAATCTCGGAGACATCTCCACGCTGCTCAATCCGGAAGTGGTCGAGGAAATCATCAAAAATCGCCTCTGAGAGCATCTGCCAGTTGGCTCATCTCATCAATGATGAGGTCGGGACCGGCCTTTTGAAGCAGCTCGGCAGAGCGATAGCCATAAGTAACGGCACAGGTCTTCAGTCCGATGGCCTGTGCCGCTTCTATGTCGTGCGTAGAATCTCCGATCATCATGGCTTTCTCAGGAGCTATGTCCAGCTTGTCGAGGATGTAGGCCAGCCCTCCGGGGTCGGGCTTGAGGCCGTACAAGTCCGGCTGTGCGCCGAGGACGAGATCGAAGTAAGGCTCCAGCTCATTTTTCCGGATGATGCCCACCGTATAGGCATGCACTTTGTTGCTCAGCACGGCCTTTTTGTAGGGGCTTAAAGCTTCCAGGGTTTCGCGCACGCCCGGATAGGGGCGCGTTTTATCGGCAAAATGCCGGCTGTAGTAGTCCTTAAAGTAAGTCATTGCCAGCCTGCGGGTTTCTTCATTTGCCGAAAGGCCGAGAGCAAGTTCGATAAGCCGGCCTATGCCTCCACCCAGCATGCCCGTAATTTGTGTGGCGTGAATGGGCTCCCTGTTTAGTTTTTTCAGAGCATCATTGACCGCATCCTGCAAGTCAAATTGGGAGTTGACGAGGGTGCCATCGAGATCAAAGATGAGCAATTCGAGTCCGGAGAAAGTGGGCATGGTATCGCTTAAAAAGTTCTGACAACCTTGTGCAAGGAAAGCAATTTGTGCAAGAGGGGCTCCAGCCGGGGCAGCGGCAGCATGTTGGCGCCATCGGATTTGGCGATGGCAGGGTTGGGGTGGGTTTCGATAAAAAGGCCATCGGCCCCTACGGCAATGGCGGCCCTGGCTATGGTCTCTATGAGGGCCGGTTGCCCTCCCGTTACGCCACTGCTTTGATTGGGCTGCTGCAGCGAATGGGTGCAATCCATGATGACGGGTTGCCCGAAAGTTTGCATTTGCGGAATGCCCCTAAAATCTACAATCAGGTCGTTGTAGCCGAAAGTCGTCCCGCGCTCGGTAATCCAGGCCGCTTTGCCGCCGGAGAGTATGACCTTGTCCACGGCAAAGCGCATGGCATCGGGGCTCATAAACTGCCCTTTTTTGATGTTGACAACGCGTCCGCTTTGAGCGGCTGCGACGAGGAGGTCCGTTTGCCGGCATAGAAAAGCCGGTATCTGCAAAACATCCACATAAGCAGCTGCCAAAGTGGCTTCGCGCACACTGTGGATGTCCGTGAGTACGGGGATGCTCAGCTCATCCCGTATCCGGCGCAGGATGCGCAAAGCCTTTTCGTCTCCAATGCCGGTGAAGGAGTCCAGGCGGCTGCGATTTGCCTTGCGATAGGAGCCTTTGAAGATGAAGGGTATCTCCAGTTTGTCGCAAAGCGCCGTGAGCTGGCGGGCAATGCCAAAGGCCATTTCTTCGCCTTCAATGGCACAGGGGCCGGCGATGAGCAGGAAGTTTCCGGAGTCGGTATAGCGCAGTGTAGGTAGCATGGCGCAAAGGTATGGATTTAAAAAGGGTTAAAAAAAAATGCCCTCTAATTCAAAAAAGTGCTATCTTGTGCCCGATTCTCAGGTTATTTTGTCACCGAATAGAGCTTATTATGCGTGATTTTTTCCGCCGAAAAGGCGTTTACCTGAGAGAGATGTTCCCGGTACAGATCTATCTGCCTTACATCCTGGTATTGTATTCCTGCTTGTATTTCGCCAGTGAATTGCTGGCCGGAAAGCCCCTTCTGGCCGACGCTTATTACCTGCTGGGAGGCGTCAGCGCTTTTTTCTTTATGCTATTGATGCGCACTTTCGACGATCTGAAGGATTTTGACCTGGATCGCAAGATTTTTCCCTGGCGCGCTACGGCAAGGGGAGATGTTTTGAGGAGTGATATCCGCTTTTTATCCCTTCTCAGCTTTTCTGTTTTGCTTGCTGTTAATTTGCTGTTTGGTCAAAAGACGATTTTTGTTTTTTTGGGCGTCATGATTTATCTGTTGCTGACCTTTAAGTGGTTTTTTGCCGAAGATTTTCACAGGCGCCATCAGGTGTTTACCATGTTTACCCACCAGCCCATCCCCTGGGCTATCAATTATTTTTTGATACATGTCGCTTTGGCCTCGGGAGATGACTATGCGCCTTTTTCAAGCTTACATGGATACTTGTTGGCTGTGTTTTCCCTGCCCATAACGGCCTGGGATGTTTCCCGCAAGATACGCGCTAAAGGGAATGAGACGGAATACGAAACGTTTTCTATGATTTTTGGGACGCGCCCTGCTGCTTTTCTGGCCTTTGCCCTTTTGTTCCTTTCCGGTGCACTGGCTTTTTATCTGGGCCGGCAGTTGGATTTTCCATCCGGTTTTTTTGTCATAGATCTTGCCTTGTTGTTGGGCATGACCTTCTTCTATTTTCGCTTTATGTGGAAGCCCACGATAGAGCACAACATCCTGAAGAATGTCACCATGTTGTTTACAACCCTGCTTTTTCTCGATTTTCTGGCCTACATCCTGCTTTCCGAAAAAGTAGTGTGGGCATTTTGATCAGAAACTAAGGCCATGTGGTATAAACTCATTTTGCCCAATAAACATTGGGATGGAACTGCCGCTTCGGTAGGTGGTAAGGCCCTGCATTTGATGCAGATGCAGTCGGCCGGACTGCCCGTGCCCGATTTCTTCATACTTCCTTCAGAGACTGTGCGGCAACTCATTGAACCGATCTCACAAGAAATTGAAGCCCTGTTGCGGAAATTGCCGGAAGCTCCATCCGGCGAATTTTCTTCGCTGGCTTACGAGATGCAAATGTTGGTCAAAAATTTGCCTTTTCCTCAGACTTTGTGCTCCGAGATTAAGGGCGTGTGCAGGTTTTTATTTGGCGAAAGCCATAAACTTGCCGTGCGCTCCTCGGCCATTTTGGAAGATGGCCTGGACCACTCCTTTGCGGGCTTACACGATAGTTTTCTGAACGTCTCTTCCGAAGAGTTGACGGAGAACATCATGTCTTGTGTGGCCTCTGTTTACAAAGAAGAAGCTTTGTCTTATCGCCTGTTAAAGGGTATTGGCTTTCGCCAAATGGAACCCGCCGTAATCATTCAGCAAATGGTGCAGGCCGAACGCTCGGGTATTGCTTTTTCGATGAATCCGCAGGGGAATATGGCCGATGCCGTTGTGGTGGCAGGCTACGGGCTGGGTGAAGGCATTGTGGATGACAGGGTAGAGGCCGACACTTATTTTGTGTCCAGAGAATCGCAGCACATTCGCCAGCGCCTTGCCGTTAAGCGTTCTCAATGCTTGCCGGCCCTGGAAGGTAGCGGCGTGTCGGACTTCCCTGTGGAAGAAGCCCTGTCAGGCTTGCCGACCTTGAGAAGGGAAGAGGTCTTGCAGGTCTTTCAGTTGAGCATGAAAGCAGAAGAAATGTTGGGCAGTCCGGCTGATGTGGAGTTCTGTTTTGACGGCAAAGGCCATTTGTACCTCTTGCAGATGAGAGCCATTACCGGACTTTCTTTTGAGGGGCTTAAAATACTCGACAACTCCAACATCGTAGAGAGCTATCCGGGTGTTACTTTGCCCTTGACTTTCGACTTTGTTGCTTCGGCTTATGAGCGGGTCTTTACGAGCAGCGCTCGTGCCTTTTGGATCTCCGATCGAACTTTGCAGGAGTATGCTCCGGCTTTTAAAAATTTGTTGGCGCATTACTACGGGAGGGTTTATTATCGCCTCGAAAATTGGTACAAATTGATGAGTCTGGTCTATAGCTCCAGGGCCTCTGTC
>WGBN01000483.1 GCA_015494245.1 Saprospiraceae bacterium
CACGGCGCGGACTGAAGTCCGCGGTACTTTTGGCGAGCTGAAGCTCGCCCAACTCCAACGCTAAACACTAAACACTAAACCACAAAAAACCTACTCCGTACAATTCCTACAAATATCAATCCCCTCACGCGCGCGCAATAATTTTTGCCGAAAGGCATCATAGTTTTCCCCTTTCCAAATTTCCCGAAAGGAGCGGAGGGGGATTTGCCCCAACTGATGCCGGGCGTCTTTGTCGAAGCAGCAGGGCAGCACGCGGCCGTCCCAGGTGAGGACGGCGCCCTGCCACATGCGGAGGCAGCGGTTCTTGATGGGTTTTTTCAGCACCCAACAGCCGTTGCCTGCGGGCTTATAACGGGAGTAACGCAAATTGGTGGGGATGAGGGGATGGCCGTTTTCGTATTCGTATATTTGGGCTGTTTTGAGCTGCAGCTCATCTACGCCCAGCTCGCGGGCCAGTTTGCGGAGGGCGGGAATTTCGTGCTCATTGGGTCTGAAGACGAGAAACTGGAGTACGACATGAGGTTTGCGGGATTTCAGCCGCTTTTTCCACTTCAGCAGGCGCCGGAGGCCTGACAGGACTTCCTCCAAATTTCCCTCGCGGCGATAAGACTCGTAAGTTTCCTGGCTAAGGCCGTCCAGAGAAACGACGAGACGGTCTAAGCCCGACTCCACCGTGGCGCGGGCGTTTTCTTCCGTGAGAAAATGTGCATTGGTAGAGCTGATGGTGTACAGCCCCTTGCTCGCTGCCAGCCGCACCATCTCCAAAAAATGAGGATGGATGTAAGGCTCCCCCTGAAAGTAAAGCGTCAGAAAAATTAAATCCGGCGCCAGTTGCGCCAAAACGTGCTCGTACAAGTCGAGAGCGATGTTACCCGTAGGCCGCGTAAAAGAACGCAAGCCACTGGGGCACTCCGGACAACGGAGATTGCAGGCCGTAGTCGGCTCTACCGACAGGCTCAGGGGCATACCGCGATGCATGGCCCTGCCCGTCCGGGCGCTCAGGTAGTAAGAGCTGTATATCAAGCACGCATTCCACAGGCGACGAAGCGTCAGCTTGGAAAGCAGGTTGAGGGCATTGTGGAAAGAGGCCCGGATTAAACGAAGTTTGTAAAAAAAATGCGGGGACATGCAGGCAAGTTACGACTTTCTTTTCTTTGCCTCTATAGCACTTCGCACCCGCGCAGCCGAGCGATAGTCTTCTTTCTTAAGTAAGTTCTCTAAAATCCTCTCCAGTTCTTCAAGCGAATAATCCTGCAGGCGCCCGCGCTTGTTAGAGAAGGCTTTGGTCGGGTCATCCAGAACCACACTGGCTTTTGACATGACTTCCTCGGTGGTAAAAATCTGGCAACCAAATCTGACTGCAAGGGCCACGGCGTCTGAAGTCCTGGCATCTATAGCCAGCTCGCCCTTTGCAGTTATTAAAATCAGGCGGGCATAAAAAACTTCATCTATAAACTTATAAATAAGCACTTTTTGCAATTCACCCCCCAGCTCGACAATAGTCTTTTTAAAAAGGTCATGCGTCATAGGTCTGCGCGGCTTCATGCGCTCCAAGGCCATAGCGATGGCCTGCGCCTCAAAGTTGCCGACTATAACGGGCAATCTTCGGGAAGAATTCAGTTCCTCAAAAACCAACACAAAATGGTCTTTTTTTGATGTGCTGGCAGAAATAGCAACCAATGTAAGTTCTATCTCTTTCATGAAAAATCAAAAATTCAGCCGGTTAAAAACAACTCTGTGATTACCCGTATCAGCGACGACCATTAAGTCTCCATCAACGCAAATAAAAAAAGGCCAGTAATAACTGTTTTGCGTGGTACGGATAGAATCTGCATTTTCGCTACCCGTATGAAAATCCTTTTGCCCTATGAGGCCGGTAGCCGGTTGATTATTGGTTTCCGGTATTTTTTCAAACCACAACACTCTGCTGTTTCCCGTATCGGCTACCCAGATTCCATCTTTGTAAAAACATGAATCATAGCACCAGTTAAGCGTATGGGCATCCGGAAAAAAGCGATATTGATTCTGCCCATTGCTCTCAAAATCTGGCTGGCCAATGATGACATCGGCTTTACGATTGAAACCATCTTTCCAGCGATTCCAGATAAGTACGCGATAATACTGGGTATCCGTAATAGCCATTTGCCCCTTTGCAGATATTTTGACAGAATAAGGCCAAATAGGCTGGTAGTGGTCGTAATCCCGCTCTTCAAAACTATTTTTCCCAATAACACCATCTGCAGCGACATAAGATGTGGTGGGAATTTTCTCATAATAAAGCACCCGCCTGTTGCCCGTATCAGCAATCCAAAGCGATTGCCCGTCAGAAAATACGCCATAGGGCCAGTTTAAAGTTTTGGCAGAGGGCGCTTTTCCAATGCCTTCCACATTGGGCAAATTATTGTTGAAGTCGGGTTGCCCGACAACTACATCTGCCTCCTGTCCGTGACGACTCGGGAAGTCGTGCCAAATTAAAACCCTGTGGTTCCAGGCATCAGCCACGATAAGCCGGCGGCCATCAGACCAGAGACCGGAAGGGTACATCATAGTCGAAGCATCAACATCTTTGCCCGCATTCCTGCCTGTACGTTCAGGGGCTGATTGCCCCAAGACCACATCCGGTTCTGCAAAAGTACTCTCCGGCAATTCATTCCAAATGAAGACTCTGTTTTGCCCCGTATCGGAAACCATCAGCCTCCCGCCTATGAAAAAGGCAGCACGAGGCGCCAGAAAAGGATTGTCCTTTGAGCCCTGAAAAATCCGGTTTTCTCTGATCAACTTCTTTTCAACAATCATGATGCGTTGTATTCAATAGATTCCCACTTGCGCTTCCTGTAAATTTTTCGCCTGCGGCTGTAAAGGTCCCGACTATCCGAAGAAGTATATGGAATTTTGTGTACAAAACAATACCTCCTGTAGTCGTAATTTTGATCATTCTCATAAAAATTTCTCCGCATTTTTTCTAACTCCTCTTTTCTGTATGCGGCCAAAGGCTTATGCCTCTCGTCTTTCATACGTTGAAATTTTTTGGCCTTGATGAGTTTGTCAAAATAAGGCAGACTCACAATTTTTTGTGCTTGTTGCCGAACAAAAGTTGTAAATGCCTCTACCGTTTCGCCATGATAATCGTCTATAAGGCCTATCTCTTTTGCCAGGGCCACCCCCCAAGGCAGGCAATCCTCCGTAAAGCGGATAGCCTTTTCAATGCCTATGCGCTTCGGCAACAGGTAAGTCCAGTATTCGGAACCGTAAAGCCCCATGTTTTTTGTGTGTGGATTCAACACGATGCCATCACGAGCCAGAACTTTATCGGCAGCGAGAGCAAGAGGAACCCCACCGGCACCCGCATTACCCTGTAAGGCAGAAATGACATAGTGATCGGTAGAGGTAATAATCTCCAGGATAAGGTCATCTATAGCAAGGATATTTTCCCAGGATACATCCGCAGGATTTTCAGCCTGTTCAATGAGATGCAAATGAATTCCATTTGACCAAAGGTCCACTCCCCCCATCAAGACAATGCACTGTACCTCCGGCATGGCTTTTATTTGCCGAAAGGCATCTAACAGCCGCCTGCACTGATCTGTACTCATGGCTCCATTGTAAAAATCAAAATGCAGATAGGCAATGCCTGGCAGTTCATCGCGTTCTATCCTTATCTCCTGCCAGGTAGCATACTCCGGTTTTTCCAGAGGGGGGCATTCACTTTCCGGAAGAGCTCTTGCGCTATCTCCAAGCGCAACAACAGCGGGCAACTTGATGGCACCTTCCTGCCGCTTCCGCAAATGTGTTACCCAGATGGAAGCATCTCCCACAGCTATGCAGATGGCCCCATTCCTCTTTGCAAGAACCTCCCCCGGAGAGCCTTTGAGTTTTTCTTCAAGATGACCACCATAGCAGTAGTAGCTTTCGCCAAAAATTTCCGCCAACACGCCGGGATCACTGTCGGCAGCACGGATTTTCAGCAGAATGGATTGTGCATCGTCATTCCAATCAAAAGCCAGATCAGTTTGGGTAATTTGGGGATACCAGCGACCTCTTTTTTCTGCAGGGTATAAGTCAGCAGGAACGGGCTCTTGGCCCTCTTGAATTTTTTGCAAAGCCTCCAACAATCCTTTTGCTGCAGCCTGCGTAACCTCACATCTGTACAACTGCGCCTTGGGTACATTTCGCATTGAAAAGGGTTGAAAAGACCAAACAGGGCCGGCATCCATCTTTTCTACGGCCTGCAAGATGGTTACGCCCCAGTTTTTTTCACCACGCAACAATGCCCTGTCAAGAGAAGAGCTCCCCCTATCTCCAACAATACCCGGATGCACGATCAGGCAAGGATAATTTTCATGAATCTCTGCAGGGATTTTAGATTTCAAAAAAGGTGCTACGATTAAATCGGGACCATATTGTTTAACTGTCTTCAGCATGGCCTCTTGCTCGCCTGCAATATGGACAAATACCTCGTGGTTGAGTCTGTCCAGCTCAATCCACAAGCGTTGTGCCATGCCATTAAAGGCAGTAGTGATGAAAAGAATTTTCATTCGACAGCGCTACCGAGGTTTGCATAGTGATAATAAGCTGCGCAAGCTCCTTCAGAGCTGACCATAGGGGCTCCAAGCGGGTTTTCCGGCGTACATTTGCTTCCAAAATTGGGGCATTCCATGGGTTTTTTAATGCCCTTCATAATTTCTCCGGCTATGCACTCCCTGTTTTCTTCAGCCTCGGAGATGCTGATGTCAAATTTTCGGGAAGCATCGTAGGCGCTGTATTTTTCTTTCACTCTATAGCCTGAATTGGGAATAATTTCCATGCCACGCCACAGGCGGTCTGTAATTTCAAATACTTCAAAGATCACATCCTGGGCAGCCGGATTTCCCTCCTCTTTGACAATACGAGAATACTGATTCTCCACTTCAGCCCGGCCTTCTTCCAATTGCTTGACGACCATCAAAATACCCTGCAATAAGTCTATCGGCTCAAAGCCGGTAACGACTATGGGCACCTGAAAACGCTCAACCAGAGGATAGTACTCCAAAGTGCCCATAATGGTACACACATGTCCGGCTGCGAGAAAACCATCCACCCTGCTTTCGTCATCTTCCATAATGGCCTCAATGGCTGGTGGAACGAGGACATGCGAACACAAAATGGAATAGTTTTTAATGCCTCGCATTTTTGCATGCACAACCGACAAGGCATTGGCAGGAGCGGTAGTCTCAAAGCCTACCGCAAAAAACACGACTTCCCGATCCGGATTTTGCACGGCAATTTCCAAAGCATCCAAAGGCGAATAAACAATACGCACATCACCACCTGCAGCCTTCGCCTCCAACAGGCTTTTTTCAGAGCCCGGAACGCGCAGCATGTCTCCAAAGGAGCACAAAATCACGTCTCGCTCCAGGGTGAGATGCACAGCTTTGTCTATCAGATTCAAAGGTGTTACACAAACAGGGCATCCGGGGCCGTGAATCATGCGGATTTCTTCAGGCAAAAGTCGTATGATTCCGTGCTTCACCAAACTGTGTGTCTGCCCTCCACAGACCTCCATCACAGACCAGGGACGCGTAACTGTTTTCTTAATTTCGTCCAAGTAGGCTTTCGCCAAATCCGGGTCTCTGTATTCAGTTATAAATTTCATTTCTCTGGGTCTTAAGCAGCAGCCAAAAACACTTAAAACTAAATCTCCTTTCAATCACGGTATTCCTCCTTATCCGGCAACATAGAGCCGATATCGAGCTCATCCACTTCTCCCATTTCTTCGAGGTATCTGAAAGTCTTCTTAGCTTCCTCCTCATTGACAATGCTGATGGCAACGCCTACGTGTACCAATACGTAATCGCCCTCTTTGGCCTGAGGCAGCATTTCCAGGCTCGCCTCTTTGACAATGCCGCCAAAGGCGACCTTCGCCATACGCACCTTTCCATCGTATTTCATCTCAATGGATTTGATTTTTCCCGGGATGGCTAAACACATGGTATGTTGTTTTAAGTTAAACGCTTGCGGTTGTACTTTTTCTCTTGGCGATAGCTTTTTCTCTAAGCCAATTGCACCACTTATCAATACCTTCACCTGTAAGGCTTGATACCGGAAAAACTTCAATTTCGGGATTGACATCTCTTACATCCTGAATGGCAGCTTCTACGGAAAAGGGCAAATGGGGCAATAAATCGCTTTTAGATATCAACACCAAATCGCTGGTGAAGAACATGCGGGGGTACTTCTTGGGTTTATCATCTCCCTCTGTAGAAGCCAGGAGCGTTACCCTGTAATCTTCTCCAAGATCGAAGGAAGCGGGGCATACCAGATTGCCCACGTTTTCGATGATCAGGATATCCACCCCGTCGAGGTCTATGGCATCCATAGCCTGAACGATCATCTGGCCTTCCAGATGGCAGATGCCGCCGGTTACGATTTGCAGGGCTTCCACACCTACTTCTCGCAGGCGTTCGGCATCTCTCTCCGTTTCCAGGTCTCCAACGAGGATTTTGATTTTAAACTCCTCTTTGAGGCGCTTGCCGGTTTCCTGCAGCAGCGTCGTCTTACCACTACCGGCGGAAGAGGTGATGTTGAGCAGAAGAATACCCATTTCCGCCATTTTCTTGCGGATGGATTCTGCCACGAAATCATTTGCCTTGAGCAAATTCATGTTTGCATTGTCGCAAAGTACTGTTCCCCTTGCTGCTTTTGTAGATTTGTCCACCATAGATAATGTGCTTTTGTAAAGCATCAAAAGTAAGCAAAGAAAACGAGACGGTCAAGCACTTAGAAAAAATTTTCTAAAAACTCAGTCGTCAAAATGCACCCGCTTAATGAGGAGCTCTGTCCCCTGAATGAGTTGATTGCTCGGTTTTTTGCACCGCGAGCAAACGAAGACGTAGTTTTCGACCAGGCTGGAAACACCGCAATCTTCGCAATAAATCTTGATCGGCAGGGACTCTATGTGCAGAACGACCTGCCGGTATCTGCCATCAGTTTCTTTGACTGCCTCAAAGGCATTTTGCATAAGCAGGGGCTCGACATTGGCAAAGATTCCAATCTGGAGGTCTATTTGCTTCAACTGCTGCAATTCTTCCGGAGAGAATTGCTCTTCGAGCGTATTCAGAATACTGCGTACGAGAGATACTTCGTGCATGGCTTATTTTTTCCCTGCTCCCGATCTGAGTCGTTCCAGGGCTTCGATGTGTTTTCGGGCTTCTTGCAGGATGGTTTCATCTTTTGTGAGATGCAGAATTTCATTGGCCTTGTCCCACATATCCTGAAACTGTTTTTGATAAGAGCCGTTTTCTTTTTCGCGCAGGTTCCAGGCCGCTTCGAGATAATTTAAGAGCGTGAGGGCTCTTTCCGTTGGAAAGCGTTCGGTACGTATATCCAAAGCTTCCCGGTAATAGTGCAATGCTTTTTCAAAGTGATCTGAGTGGAGGGAGGGGGGGAAATGGCAAAGAGCATTACCAAAGTGGGTACAGATTGTGGCGTATTCGTAGGGGTATTCTTCTTTGGTAAAAAACTCCAGGGCCTTTCGAAAAGAAGAAACGGACAAACCTGCCATAAGGGACTTTTTGCTATCTTCAACGGGTAGTTCTGCATAGATACGAGCCAGATGGTGATGAATATCTGCATATACCGAAGGAGCTGTTTCTTTGGGAAACTGCTCAAGGGCTTTTTGAAAGCTCTCCATAGCAGATTTAAAAAACTGGGGATTGCCTGCTTGTGCCCAGGCATAGAGCAGTACGCCCTTTCTCCTAAGGGCCTCTCCGTAAAACTCCTCAAAATCCTCTTCCTGAAAGATTTGTATGGCTTTATTGACAAAGCCAAGAGATTCGGAATAGCTCTTGGCAAGAAGAGCAGCCTGGGAGACATCCAACAGGCAAATAGCTTCTTTGACTTTATTGCCGAGACTTCGCTTGTAATCCAACACCTCTTTCAACAAGGAGCGCAATTCCCCCATGGTAAAGCTGTCATAGTCCGATGAAAGCCGGTACAAGAGTACATGAGCCAGAGCATGTTGAATGTCGTGTCGTGCAATAGAAGTCAAAGCAGACTCTTTAACCTCTCTCAGCAAAGCTTCGGCTTTTTGCTCCTGACCGATATCCATTAGAAATACGGCATAGTGTTTCAGCGTGAAAGTCCTGTCGTTTTCGTCTTCGGCCAGGGTCAAGGCCTGTTCGTAAAGTCTGGAAACTTCTTCTACCGGATACTCCTCTTCCATGGGGTTGTAATGCACGCAAACTGCACGATTATGAGCAGCTTTGAACGCTTCTTTCCCCTTGTAAGAATCGGGTTTACTTAAAAAATTGAGTAGATATTCGGGGAATTCTTCACCTGTGATAAAATGCATAAAAGCCAGAAAGTGCAAAGACAGGGCAGAATCATTTCCGACAAATTCCATAGCCTGCTCTACATGAACAAGCCTCAAGAGCACTGAAGCCATAAAATGCTCTTCGCTAAAAGGCAAATCCGGCAATAAATATGGCGGAGTAATATCACTGCGATCTATGGGAAAAACAATCTTGTCGGCATATACCAGCAGGGAGAGACTTTTTTCAGGCTCCTTTGCTTCTTCTATAGGCAAAAAGGCAACCCAGTCTTCAAGGCCATTTTGCTCTTTAATGAGCTTGGATAAAAACGGCATCTGCTGTGCGGGCGTATAAATCAGAAGTTGAGGCAGTTCAGTATTCATTTTTTACAGGTAAATAGTCAGAACATTCATTTGGGCATCTGCTTCAAAGGGCAGGTAGCGATCCTGATTGGGTATTTCGTGGTCTAACAGCACCCCATGCAAAGCTACGGCATATTCTCTTCCTCCGCTTACTTCTTTGAGCATGTGCTGCTTGGCCTTATGTATATTTCGGAAAAGTTCATTAAAGTAAGGAGCCAGCATGAGTTTTTGTTCAGAGGGATAATAAACCAGATAGATAGCGCTGTCTTCGCCAAAGACCGGCTCACGTATGGTTTTGTGTAAAACCAGATGCTCAGAGCGCAACAACACGGGTTGTTCTTCTGTAGCTGTTACTTTTCGGGGCCCGTTTGGAAGGCTCCCCTGCGGTGGCAGGAACATGGTTCATACATTTAGTTCTTCCAAAATTTTTGCGACCATTTTCTCGGCGCCGGCTTTTCCCGCTGCGGTCATTTCTGTATCAAAGCGGGTAGAATCAATGGCAATGAGGAAGACATCAATTTTATCCGGATAATCGTCTTGCAGGATTTTTTTTGCATAAAACAGGGCCTGGTCCCATTTGAGGCTATGCAGATAGAGATGAGGCTGGTCTTCCTCCATAGAGCTGACGATTTCTTCGGCAGGAACTTTGTAAAGCGTCCCTACGGGTTCGCCTGTATTCAAGACGGAGTCCACGAGGATAATTCGATCCTGGCCTTTGAGTTGAAAGAGCACTTCGAAGGCTGAGGTACCCATATCAAGGATTTGGATATTTTCCCGTTCCCCCAACTCTTCCTGAAGGCGTTTTACGACGTATATGCCAACGCCATCGTCTTCACGCACGGGATTGCCAAATCCCATAATGGTTATTTTTTCCATATTTTGCCGGTTCGACAGTTTATCGGTTCACAAAAAAGCGAAAATGCCGGACATGCAAAAGAGCATGAAGGCATTTTCGCAACTTAGTCTGTCGAGGAACGGTTACCTTACAGTTTAAACCGTGCTAATTCCTCACCTGATTTTTTGTCATGAGCGTGTACGGTACATACCAGGCAGGAATCGAAAGACCGTGCTACCATACCCACTTCAACCGGATCGTGCGGGTCTTCAATTTCGGTTCCTTCGAGAGCGGCCTCAATGGGACCGGGCTTGTTTTCGCCATCATTGGGACCTACGTTCCAGGTTGTAGGTGAGATGATTTGGTAGTTTTCTATGACGCCGTTTTTGATTTTAATCCAGTGAGCCAGCGCCCCACGGGATGCTTCCGTAGCCCCCCAGCCTTCGCCGTCTTGTTCTTGCGGCTTGATGTAGAACTCATCGTTCAAATCAATCTGGCTGAGCCACTCGTTGATCTTGAGATAGAGGCCGGGGCCTTCATGCACGCGTGCCAGCACGCGGGTAAAGACACTGGGGCCCATACGGCGTATGATATCGCCAAAGAGCGGGTCTTGAATCTGGTGATCCAGATTAGCCGGATTGGCATTCATGATCGTGCGGGCGAGAGGTCCAACCTCTGCGGCATGGCCCATGTAGCGTGGCGCTTTGGCCCAGCTATACTTACTGCTGAAGTCACTATTTTCCAAATTGCGGGAATCTGTGGAAGGCACGGGGATGGGCTCTTCAAAGGGATGCAGGCCGTCAGCCTGATTTTCATACCAGGAGTGAGAAACGTGCTCAGAGACATTGGCCTGATCCATCGGATGGTACTTCTCGCCATCGAAGAAACCTCCTGGCGAAATAACAGCCTTTTGGCGGCCTTCAATGGTGGGATGGTTGTAGAGGTCTTTGTGCAAGTAAGTACCATAAGCCAGGAATTTACCCACACCCTGTCCAAATTTATCTAAGCCAAACTCTAATCCGGCACGGATGAAGAGACCCAAATCACTGTTGCGTTGAGATTCGTTTTCCTCTACCCACTCCATCAGATCATCCCAGGTCTTGATTTGCATGTAGCGCTCAATAGAGCAACCCAGCCAGACGGGTTCCAACCAGTCATTACGGAACTGGTTCATAATAGCATGAGCACGGGTGATGTCCTTAAGCGTAGGAGCACACATTACGCCACCCGGCACCATATAGCTGGAATGCGGCCACTGACCTCCAAAAAGTGCATACACTTCTACGGGGCGCCCACTGGCTACGACTCCCGTTTGGAAAGAAGTACCCACATAAGCGGCAAAGCGTTTAACCACCTCTGCATAAAGCGATTTGTTGGCAAATTTTTTGTTGGCCATATCCGTAGCAAAGATGGCATAAAACCAACGCGGGATACTCTGTATGGTCTCGGTCGCCTGACCGATAGCTCTCAGTAAGAGAGCATTGGGTGGCAGGGTTGTCTTCCAGGCTACATCCAAAGCCGATGAAGCACAATAAAGGTGTGAGCCTCCGCAGATGCCACAAGCCCGGGGTGTAACAATGAGACCCGACTGAGGGTCTTTGCCATGCATAATTTTTTCAAATCCTCTAAACATGGCTGCCTGGGTATGGGCACGGGTTACCACGCCATTTTCCATATAGACCTTGACGTCGAGATCGCCCTCTACCCTGCCGACGGGAGATATGTTGAGTTCTTTTGCAGTTGCCATTTGTTGCAATTTTTTAATGGTTGAAATTAAATCGAAGAATCCTTCAAGCCCTTAGGCGAAGGCATCACCTTGTGGAATCCGGCTTTAATGTAGTAAGCCAACTTGCTCTCTCCTTCCGGGACTTCCTTCGGCAAAAAGCCGAGATACTTCATGGTCTTGAACACACTGCCTTTTTTCAGGTCGTGATGCGGGAATTCAGGCTCCGTACAACCCAGGCAGGGATGATTGGCACGGGTCTTACTGGAAACCCTGTTCCACAAAATGCGGTTACAACTCGAACGCGTCATCGGGCCGCGACAGCCTACTTCATAAAACAGACAGCCGCCCCGCTTGCCAAAGCGTCCATCTATTTTCTCGCCAAAAGCGGCTGCATTCGTGCAGCCCGTCTGAGTGAAATCAGTGAAAAAAGTTTTCGGACGATGATACTGATCAATCAATACATCTCCAATCCGGCCTACCGAAATAGCCACTAAGATCTGCGTAACCCAATCGGGATGTGCAGGACAACCCGGGATG
>WGBN01000484.1 GCA_015494245.1 Saprospiraceae bacterium
GAGCGCGGGCGGCAGAGTGTGTTGGCCGGTCGAAGCAAAAACCCATTGTAAGCAGTATGCGCATTTGCCGAAAGGCTTGTCTTGAGCATTTGCCGAAAGGCGCTGCCTTGAGCAGTAGGCTGAGCGCGGGTAGCCAAGGGCGTAAGCTAGTCGAAGCATTTGTCGAAAGGCTTGTCTTGAGCAGTAGGCTGAGCGCGGGTGGCCAAGGGCGTAAGCTAGTCGAAGCATTTGCCGAAAGGCGCTGCCTTGAGCAGTAGGCTGAGCGCGGGTGGCCAAGGGCGTAAGCTAGTCGAAGCATTTGCCGAAAGGCGTATAAAACCCTATGATTCAGCCGGTTTTTTGTACAGGGAGATGAGAATGCCGATGGAGAGCATGAGGACGATAAAGCCGAGCGAAAAGGGCACCGGAATCTCTATGAAGTCGTGTGCCAGCATTTTCAGGGCGATAAAAGCGCGGACTCCGACGAGGCTGTACTCTAAATACTCGAAGCGGTCGAGCATGGAGTTGAGGACGAAGAAGAGCGCCCGCAGGCCGAGGATGGCGAAGATGTTGGAGGTATAGACGATGAAGGGGTCGGTGGTGAAGGCGAAGATGGCGGGGATGGAGTCGAAGGCGAAGATGATGTCGGTGCTTTCGATGACGAGCAGGCAGATGAAGAGGGGGGTGGCGGTGAGGTATTTCTTTTTGCGCACGAAAAAACGGTCGCCGTGCAGCTCGTGGGTGACGGGGAAGAGCCTTTTGAAAAACCTGACAATGGGATTGCGCCTGGGATCAATTTCCGTGTCTTTGAGGCGGATCATTTTGTACACGGAATACAGGAGTATGATGCCAAAAACGTAGATCAACCACTCGAAGCGGTGGATGAGGAAGAGGCCGCCGCCGATCATCAGGCCGCGGAAGATGAGAGCGCCGAGGATACCCCAGAAGAGCACTTCGTGCCGGTATTTCCCCGGGATTTGGAAGTAGTTGAAGACCAGGGCCATGACAAAGATGTTGTCGAGGCTGAGGGATTTTTCGATGAGGTAGGCAGTGAGGTAGGTGAGCATGGCTTCCCAGCCCGTATGTGCCTCGAAATTGCGGATGCCCAGGCCGTCCCAATGGTTTTCATAGACCAGATAGACGATGCCGGAGAAGGCCAGGCCTATGCTTATCCAGAGTAGCGACCACCCCAGGGCTTCTTTGCCGCCAATGGCATGGGCGCGGCGGTGGAAGACGCCGAGGTCGAGGGCCATCAATGAGCCTATCAGAGCAATAAAAGCAATCCAGGCAGCAATGTGCATTTCGCTGAGATTAAAAAAGCGCAGCACTTTGGGAGTGCTGCGCCTGGCGATTTATTGTAGGAGAGCCGGATTGACACCCATGCTGGAAAAACCGCCATCGTGATAGAGGTTTTGCATGGTGACCATCCGGGTGTAATCGGAGAATAAGACGGCACAGAAGCGGGCACAGTCTTCGGCGGAGGCATTTCCGAGGGGGGACATTTTTTCGGCATAGCTGAAAAAGTCGTCAAAACCCTTGACGCCGCTGCCGGCGGTAGTTACGGTTGGGGATTGGGAAACCGTGTTGACGCGTACTTTTTTGCGTTGTCCGAAATGGTAGCCGAAGCTGCGTGCAAAGGATTCGAGCAGGGCTTTGGCGTCGGCCATTTCGTTGTAGTCGGGGAATACGCGCTGGGCAGCGATGTAGCTCAGCGCTACGATGGAGCCCCATTCGTTCATGGCATCTTGTTTCCAGAGGGTTTGCATGACGCGGTGAAAAGAGATGGCCGAAATGTCAAGCGTCTTGTGCATCCAATCGTGATTCAGGTCTGTGTATTCACGCTTTTTGCGCATGTTGAGTGACATCCCAATGGAGTGGAGTACGAAGTCCAGGCCTCCGCCGAAGTGAGCTACCGACTCGCTGACGAGTTTTTCCAGGTCTTCCATGCTGGTGGCATCTGCAGGGATGACGGGCGCATGGATTTTTTCTGCCAACTCGTGGATTTTGCCGAAGCGCATAGCCACGGGGGCGTTGGTCAGGACGATTTGTGCGCCCTCGGCAGTACATTGCTCGGCAACTTTCCAGGCGATGGATTGCTCGTCTAAAGCCCCAAAAATAATGCCCTTCTTGCCTTGAAGTAAGTTGTGGTTCATAGGTCTTTACGGTTGGTTTGAACGACAAAGATAGGGTTTTCCCCTGCTTTTCATTATATTTGCTGCCCACACCAAAAAAATCAATTATGAAACGCAGCATCATCGCAGGGATTGGTAAGTATATCCCCGAGCACGTAGAGACCAATGACGACCTTTCTCAGATTATGGATACTTCCGATGCGTGGATACAAGAGCGCACGGGCATTAAAGAGCGGCATTTTGCCGACAAGCACAAGGACACCCCTGCGAGCATGGGCGCCAAAGCTGCGGAAATAGCCATTGAGCGGGCGGGTATCTCTAAGGAGGATGTGGATTTCATCATCTTCGCAACGCTTAGCCCTGACTATTACTTTCCCGGCAGTGGCGTTTTGATGCAACGGGAGTTGGGGATTGCTCATACTGAAATAGGCGCCCTGGATGTGCGTACTCAGTGTACAGGCTTTATCTATGGGTTGACGGTGGCCGATCAGTTTATCCGCACGGGCATGTATAAGAACATTCTGCTGGTGGGGGCTGAAAAGCACTCTATGGGACTGGATTTCACCACGCGAGGTCGCAATGTGAGTGTAATTTTTGGAGATGGTGCCGGAGCTGTTGTCCTTCAGCCTGTCGAAGATGAAAATCGCGGCATCCTTGCGTCGGCTTTGCACTCTGACGGAACCCATGCGGAGATTCTGGCTATGGTTAACCCGGGTTCACATGGAGGATATCATCACGAGAAATTAGGCTTGGAAGTGGATTTTGGATTTTCCGAAAGTCGCTATGATCCTATTTTTGTTACCCGCAAGATGTTGGATGCAGCCCAGCTCTTTCCGTATATGGATGGGCCGACGGTCTTTAAAATTGCCGTGCAAAAATTTCCGGCAGCCATTCTGGAAGTGCTGGAAAAAGCAGGCAAGAAGCCGGCTGAACTCGACCTGCTGGTGCCCCATCAGGCGAATTTGCGCATCAGCCAGTTTGTCGCCAAGCGCCTGGGGCTGAAAGAAGACCAGGTGTATAACAACATTCAGCGTTATGGCAATACTACGGCGGCCAGCATTCCCATCGCCCTTTGTGAGGCCTGGGAAGAAGGGCGCGTCAAAGAAGGCGATTTGGTTTGCCTCGCAGCTTTTGGCAGCGGTTTCACCTGGGGGGCGAATTTGATGAGATGGTGATTGGGCTTTGAGAAAGCCGGAATGTCTGCTGAACTGTCTGAAGGGTGCGTAGGGCTCTTTTTGGGTTTTACAATCATCTGATAATCAGTGGGTTATGTGCTCTGTGTACTGAAAAAGGGGCCGTTTTGGGGTTCTTAGAATCCGGATTATTTTTTGGGAATGGCATAGGTGGTACAACTAAGTTTGTGATGTGTCCGGGCATTATGGATGCTTATCAAATTAGATGTGTATCACCTTAAATGCTACAAGTATGAAAAATCGGGATTTTTACACTTTGCCGGAAGAGCAACTGTATGACATTTTAAAAGAGATGGATGTCCTCTTTGAGGAATTTGAGCAAATGCCTCCGGAGGCACAAACGGACTTGCTGATTAGAGCCATGATGCTTTTGGATGGGAAAGACATCGTTTTTTCAGATGAGGAGCAATCTGAAGAGTGGGAGGATGATGATTCCATCTGAGTGCTTGTGTAGTCTTTTAATTCCTCAGGGTGTCGAGTGCAATTTCCCAGAGTGTTTCAAAGGGGATGAGTTCGATTTCAAAGGGCTGGTCGGCCAGTTCTAAGGGGTGTTGCCGGAGTTCATCCAGCCACTTTTGGGCGCGCTTTTGAATGGTCTGCGGGTTGAAGCCGGCCTCCGGTATGGTACAGAGCATTTTGATGAAGGCGCGGGGCCTGGGCAGCTCGTCAAGGTATTGGTAGGCGTATTGGCGCAGGGATTCCGTTTTGCCGATGAGGCGGTCGTGCTTCCGCTCATCTATGAGCTGATGTAAGAACTGCAGGATGAGGATCTTAAGGTTGAGGCCCTGCTTGTCCTTGGAAAAGTGAGGTACTTCATTTATGAAAGTGCTGAGTCGAAAGCCCGGTCGCGGCTTGCCATTGTCTTTGATCAGCCCGGCCCTCAGCAAAAACTCCACATAGGCCCTGTTAGTGTACCAGATTTCCCGGGTGTGTGCCTTTTGCCTTTGCAGGATATCTCTCTTTGCGTAAACCTCCTGGATGACCTCCAAGGCCTTGTCGTATTGGGCGGAGCGGAGGTAGAGGAGGTTGTAAAGCTCCATGATTTTTAGCCAGTTGAAGTCTGGCTTGTTTTTGTTATTTAAGGCCTCATTAAGATAGCTTCTTGCTTCCCAATAGTCTTTTTTTAGTATGTAGCATAGGGCTATGTTTAGTACAAAAGTCAAACGTCCACGCTGGACAGGGAAGGGCTTTTGATCTAATTTTTGTAATGTTTGCTTACAAATTAAGATTCGGCTTTTCAAGTGTCTTGAACTCGTATATGCATACAATATAGCTATTGCAGTGTCAGTTATAGCTTCTATCGTATTGATTTGTTTAGTCATTTTAAGCAGTGATTGAATTTGAGCCTCCATTAAGGTGTTAACTTCTTGAAATTTGGAGCGGTTGGCTTCATATAAAGTGCTATCTTGACGTCTAACGTTATGGATTTTAGCCTCCAAATAATTGTTTTTTAGTTGCGTTTGCAGTATAGAGTAGTATTTTTTTGATAATTTAGTATTCGTGTTATTTGTAGAGTAGTATTCATAAATGAGTTTCGCTGCTTCTATGCTGGGTTTTGTTAGTTCATAAAAAAGAGCTTTTTCTAAAACTTTCTTTGCTATAATTACTGCAGTCTGATAAGCATGTACTTTTTTCAAGATTTTGCAAACTGTTAGGTTTCGATAGCAGGATACTCGTGCATTACCTCTATCTTTATATTTGCCCTGAGAGAAAATTAGAAAAGATATAATGGTGAGCATGCGCTCCTTAATATTCTCTTTGATTTTTTGGAAAGATAAATATTTAGATAAGTCTTTGTCGTATAGGAGGTGAAATAATTCTTCTTCAGTTTCTATATTTTTGTAATTTAATTGTTTGTAAAACCTCTGAATCAAGGATGTCGATTTCTTTTCAGTAGGCCTGATGAGTAAGGAAAAGTTCTTGAGCTTGTGTTTAGTAATGATCTGTCTCAGTTCGATAAGGACTTTCATGTGCTTGTGGTTTGGCTTGGTTGAGAAAGGGGTTTTCGGATGCTTCTGTAAAGATACAAAAAAGCGATAAAAAAGCGGACATGCCCTGTGCATGTCCGCTTGAAAAAAACTGTGGTCGCCCTTATTCGGGAGTTTTGTGATTACTAAAGGGGGGTAAGTTTTGTGATTACTAATTTTTTGACAAGTCAAAGATAGAGCGGCATGTGGGAGCTTGTATAAACAGTTTTGCCTC
>WGBN01000485.1 GCA_015494245.1 Saprospiraceae bacterium
TCCGTGAACTCTCCGTGTACCCCGTGTACTCCGTGGTGAGATTTCAGCTATGCCCTTGAGCCCGTATTCAGGCCGGATTGAATTACGATTGTCACGCGTCACGATTGTCACGTTCGTCACGTTCCTCACGCTCATCGTCAGAATCACAGATTGCACGGATTATTGGATTACACGGATTTTTTGCTTTGCATGGGTGTTAGCGGGCTAAAGCCCGCTGTACCAATTGACGGGCTGAAGCCCGCCCAACTAAACACTAAACACTAAACACTAAACACTCAAGAAATCCGACAGCTTCCTCAAAAATCCCTGTTGGCCGGAGGCTTTGACTTTGTTGAGCAGGGCGCGGGCTTCATTGATGTCTTCGAATTGGCCGAGCACCAGTTTGAAAGCGGCCTGTCCATGTAGGGAAGTGATGTAGATGATGAGCGGTTGTTTGAACTGCTTGCGCCAGATTTCTGCCTGGCGCAGCACGTGGGCAAATTCTTTGAAGACGCCCATTTGCACGCCCCAGCCGCGGGCTTCTTGCTTGTTGACATCGAGGCGGAAGAGGTTGGCAGAGCCGGCAACAGAGGGTTGAGGTGCAGGTGAGGGCGTAGGCGTAGGCGTAGGTGTAGGCGTGGGAGTAGGCGTGGGCGTAGGCTGCGGAGCGGGCCGGCTGACTTTGCGGCGCAGGGCTTCGCCTACGGCGCGCTCGGCATTGACTCGGCCGTAGCCGTATTTGCGGGAGTGGCCCCGGGCATCGTACTCCCAGGCAGGGCCGATTTTATCGGCGGTGAGTTTAAGGATTTCTTTGACTTCGCGGGCTGTGAGCTCGGGATTGGCCGAGAGCATCAGAGCTACCACGCCTGCTACCAAGGGGCAGGCTCCGGAAGTGCCGCCAAAGTGCTTGTAGCCGTTGCCGCGGTTTTTGCCGTCTATCCAGTAGCGAAACTCGCCCGGGCCGCGCAGGTTTGTGCCCTGGTCCCAGGAAGCTCGGGCGGCAATGAGCGGCCAGTCTCCGTTGGAGGGAGCGCAGACCCAGACTTCAGGGCCGCGATTGGAATAGGAAGCAATGGTGTCCTGGCTGGTAGAAGCCGCCACGGCAATCACATCGGGATGCGCGGCGTAATAGCTGATGTAGTCCAAATTGTCATTGCCCACCGCAAAGAGAATGACACAGCCCTTGCCATTGCGCCCCTCGCGGGCAGCTCTCGCAATCGCCGCCTCCTTCACCGGAGACAGATCGTAAGCCGGATCGGTCGTCCCCCAGGAACAGGAGATGATATCTGCCCCGTTGCGCACGCAGTAATCGAAAATTTTCTCCGTAGCCTCTACACTAAAGGAGGTGCCACTCACCGGCATCAGACGGGCATTGGGCGCCACCCCTACGATGCCCCTGCCATTCGAAGGCGCTATCGCAATGCTGGCACAGGAAGTGCCATGCGTAAAGCGCGGGTCTCCCTGGCTCAGACGGGATGAACGCGTCCATAAATCATAGGGCTTGACGATTTTGGTGGACAAATCCGGATGCTTGGTGTCAAAGCCGTTGTCAACCACGGCTATGGTGATGTTGGAAGAACCCCGGCTGCCAAGTCGCTCCCAGGCTTTGACGACGCGGGCATCGGCACCCCGCTTCACGGTATAACCCGCGCTGGGCACCTTGCCCTGATTGAGGAAGTACCATTGGTCGGGAAAAAGCGTATCCGGCGGCATGAGCAGGTCTTCATCGTACTCATCCACCAGCGTATCCAGATCCGGCTCCACGCGACTGACCAGCGAAAGGGCCTGCATAGAAGCCGCCACCTTGATGGGATTGCGCGAGCGGGCCGTAACCCGGGCCACCACATCCGTATCCGAACGCCGCTCCTGCAGCTCGAGCTTGTACTCATCCAAGACCACCTCCTGTTCCTCTATGCTGACGCCCTCCTCAAAAGTGATGTACAGCACACCCGTAGGCACTACGGGCCGCGTACTGCCCTCCGCCACATAGACGTGCGTGCCCACTGCCACATCTTTCTCGGCCCGCAATTCATCCAGCGCCTTGTCCAAAGCCTTGCCCTTTTTCTTTAAAGTAACGAGCTCAAAACCGCCGAGGTGGTCTAAAATCTTTTGCTCCACCTGCACTTTTTCTTCGGCTTTGCCGCTCTTCTTTTTGAGCCTGAGGCCTACCAGCTCTTTGCTCTTTTTGAGCTTGAGCTTCTTCTTACCGGTCTGAATGGTAATCTTTTTACTCATGGAGGTAGCTGTTGTAATAACGAAATAAACAGAACATCGGGAAACCGGCTCCCGGGCGCCCGCCAAACTTTTTAATAAGGCGCAAGCCGCGTATCCTCTTCGGAAACGTTCAAAGATAGAGAATATTTGGAATAGGCAAAATCCCCCTGAAAACGGAGTTCTACATAAAAAAAGCCTCAAAATGTTAACCCGTATTCAAAAAAAATTTGCTTATTTGCATATTCAAAGGCCCCAATGACCAAAGAAAAACGGGAAATGCAACGAAAAGCCAAAGGGCCTTTTGCTTCATTTCTTGTCTGTTTTCACCATTTTGTTCACTAATTCTAAACTTAACGAGTATGAGGTATTTCTTTACTCAGGCAAGCTTAATCGTGCTGGTCGTTTTACTATCAGCCGGCACCATACTTGCGCAGTTCACCGTCTCGGGAAAGGTTACCGACACCAACGGCCAACCTTTAGTCTCCGTGAGTATTGCAGTAAAAGGTACCGCCATCGGTACCATTACTGACATTGACGGTAAGTACAGCATTTCCATTCCCGGAAACTCCGCTGTACTCGAATTCTTCTACGTGGGATACGTCTCCCAACAGATTCCCGTAACCTCTGATACCAAGACGCTGGACGTCGTCATGGAAGAAGAGGCCGTTCAACTGGATGCCGTAGTGGTATCAGGTCTGGCTTCAAACGTCAAGCGAAGCAACCTGGCCAATGCCGTAGCTTACATCCCGTCCAAGGAGATCTCCGGCATTGCCGTTCCCACGACTACGGATGCAGCCCTTTACGGAAAATTCAAGGGCGCGACCATCACCGCCAACTCCGGCGCTCCGGGCGGCGGTATCGGCATCAACCTGCGCGGTATCACTTCCATCAGCGGCTCTTCCCAGCCCCTGATCATCGTGGATGGCGTTTACATGGACAACTCCTCCATCCCCGCAGGCCTGAACGTAGTCTCCAAAGCAGCCGGCGGTGGCAGCCAGTCCAACCAGGACAACCCCTCCAACCGCCTCGCTGACCTGGACCCCTCCGACATCGAATCCATCGAAGTCCTGAAGGGTGCATCCACCGCGGCCATCTACGGCTCGCGGGCTTCCGGCGGCGTTATCATCATTACCACCAAAAAAGGTAAAGCCGGCAAAACCCGCGTACACTTCTCCCAGTCCGTAGGTCAGGCAAAAATCCTGCACCCGCTGGGCGTGCGCGAGTTCACCGAAGACAAAGTGCTCAACTCTTCGCGCTTTGCCGGCGACATTGACCTCTTCCGCGAGGCCCGGGACAACGGCCAACTCCACAATTACGAAGACCTGCTTTATGGCAACAAGGGCCTCCTGCTCAACACCCGCCTCTCCCTCAACGGAGGTACGGACAAAACGCAGTTCTTCCTCGGCTTCAGCAACAAAAACGAAGAGGGCATAGTCGAAAACACGGGCTACAAAAAGACCTCCGTCCGCCTGAACCTGAACCACCAGGTCGCCAAATGGTTGAAGCTGCAAACAACCACCAACTACATCCACAGCTCGGCCGATCGCGGCTTCTTCAACAACGACAACTCGGGTACCACCATGGGTATTTCCTTCTCGGCAACACCCTCCTGGGCCCAACTGCTGCCCGACGACAACGGCAACTATCCCGACAACCCCTACGCGCCCTCCAACTTCCTGGAAACGGCCGCTAAGGTGACCAACAACGAAGCCGTTGACCGCATCCTCGCCGGAGGTACGCTCACCGCCAACCTCTACCAAACAGATCGCACAGCCCTGAACTTCATCGTTCGCGGAGGTATTGACAACTACACCCTGGCTACCACAGCCATCTTCCCCAATACCGTGCAGTTCCAACGCAATGGTAACGGCCTCAACGGGGTCTCCGTACAAGGCGTAACGCGCAACCTGAATACCAACCTCGCAGCTTTCCTCGTGCTCTCCAACTACCTCGAAAGCGGCATGTCTTTCCGCACCCAGTTGGGCGTAACGCGCGAAAGCTTCAACCTCAACAACATCCTCGGCACCGCCTGGGATATGAACGGTACCCAAACCAACCTCGACCAAAGCGGCTCTCGCGACATCAGCCAGTTCCGCCTGCTCCAGGAAGACCAGGGTTTCTTCGTTCAGGAAGAGGTCAACTACAAAGACATGGTGCTCCTCACCCTCGGTATGCGTGGCGACCGCTCCACCAACAACGGAGATGTCAACAAGCTGTACTACTACCCCAAAGCAGCCCTGGCCATCAACCTGCACGAAATGGGCAACTGGCCCGAAATGCTCAGCCAAACCAAATTGCGCGTAGCCTACGGCCAGTCCGGTAACTTCGCTCGCTTTGGCTCCAAATACACCTCCTTCAGCGGCACCATCGTGAGCGGCTCTCCGGGTATCCAAATCTCCTCCCTGCTCGGCAACAGCACCGTAGGCCCCGAGCGCCAGAAAGAACTCGAAATGGGCTTCGATCTCGGCCTCATGGACAACCACATCCTGCTCGATTTCACCTACTACATCAAAAACGTAGATGACCTGTTGCTCAACGCCGACGTACCCACTTCTTCGGGCTTCACCAGCAAAGTAACCAACGCTGCTGCCCTCCAGAACAAAGGCATGGAGATTGGCCTTTCGGCAAATATCATCCGCACCGAAGACGTCAACTGGAATGCACGCGTAGGCTATTGGACCAACGACGCCAAAGTAACCCGCCTCGATGTGCCGGCCTTCACCACCGGCGGCTTCGCCGACTTCCTCGGCCAGTTCCTCGTCAAAGAAGGTTACAGCCCCACCACCATCATCGGTGTAGGCCCCGCCGACTACGATGCCAATGGCGATGGCGTGCCCGATACCGTCTCTGTAACGGAAGGCGTAAACCGCATCATCTTCGGCGATGCCGAACCCGATTTCCAGATGAGCTTCTACAACGACTTCCAGTACAAAGACTTCACCTTTACCTTCCTGCTCCATTGGAAGAAAGGTGGCTACAACATCAACCTCTCGACCCTCTTGTTCGACCTGAACGAGACCACGCACGACTACGATGACACCACGCTCGACCCCGATGGACAGCTGACCAATGGCGACTACCGCCTCAGCCTGCTGGGTGTCAATACGCAGCCGTACATCGAAGATGCCAGCTACCTCGCACTGCGCGAAGTGGGCGTGTACTACACCCTGCCCAAGAGCCTCTTTAGCGATGTAGCCCGCGTGAAGGTGGGTGTCTCCGGCAACAACCTCATCAAGCTCTTCAAGTACAACAGCTACGATCCCGAGGTCTCCAACTTCGGCTCCAACGGCTTGTCGCGGGGCGTGGAAGTATTGCCCTTCCCCTCCTCCAAGCGCTTAGACTTCCACCTCTCCGTGGATTTCTAAAACTCGCTGAAGTTGTTGTTTAAACATTTTCTAACCGAAAAAAAACACACCATGATAAATTCTTTTAAACTTCTCTTCCTCGGCTGCTGCCTGGCCATCTTCGCCACGACAGCCTGCCAACTGGAGGACATTCCCGATCCAAACGGGCCCAGCCTGGACCCCATCCTCCAAGACGCCTCCATAGGCGAGCTCCAAAACCTGGTAACGGGTACGGAGTCTCTGCTGCGTCAGGAAATCGGGTTCTACTACGACGTAACTTCCATCGTCGGTCGCGACTACTGGTATTTTACGGGCTCCGACCCGCGCTATACCGGTGAATTGCTCGGCAAAGACAATGCCGTGCTCGACAACGCCGGCTTCTACGGCACCCGCCCCTATGCCGGCCGCTACCGCACCATCAAGAATGCCAACATCCTCATCGAAGCCGTCACCAACACCTCTGCACCGCTTAGCGATGCAGAGCGCAAAGGCTATCTCGGCTTCGCCAAAACCATGCAGGCCTATGAGCTCCACCTCGCACTCAACCTGCAAGGACAAAACGGCATTCGCGTAGATGTCTCCGATCCCGACAACCTTGGCCCCTTCCTCAGCTACGACGATGCACTCGCAGCCATCAAAGCGCTGTTGGATGAAGCTGCCGATGACCTCGACGCTGCCGGAAGCAGCTTCGTATTCTCCCTCTCCGAAGGCTTCGCAGGCTTCGACACGCCCGCAACCTTCAGGCAGTTCAACCGCGCCCTCGCAGCGCGCATCGCCATGTACCAGGGAGATAAGGCCGAAGTCAACAAAGACCTCGGAGAGTCCTTCATGGATATGGCCGGAGATTTCTACATGGGCCCCTATCGCCCCTTCTCTACAGCAGGTGGCGAAGCGACCAACCCCGTGTATCGCGTACCCGACCAGCCCGAAGGCATCATCGCCCACCCCTCTTTTGTCGCAGCCGTACAGGCCAATATGAACGACGACCGCAACAACAAAATCGCCCTGCGCCCCTCGGGAACACTCGCTCTCGACGACCTCGCAGGAGATTATGACGTCGTCGTTTACAACAGCCTCGATGCTCCCATCCACTACATCCGCAATGAGGAGCTCATCCTCCTCCGTGCCGAAGCTCAAATCGGCGTTGACAACAGCGCCGCCGTGGATGCCATCAACGTCATTCGCACCGGCCACGGCCTCGACCCCTACGCCGGCGATATGACCGACGAGGCCCTCATAGACGAAGTCCTCAACCAACGCCAACTCTCGCTCTTCGCCGAAGGCCATCGTTGGGTGGACATGCGCCGCTACGGCCGCCTCGACCAACTGCCCATAGATCGCCCCAATGACGATGTGTGGAGTGAATTCCCACGCCCCGTATCGGAAGTGGGTAACTAATCCTTAAAAGAAAAGGGGAGCTTTGCTCCCCTTTTCTTTTACTCCTCATTCATCACCCGCATCTGATGGTTGATGGATTCTTCGTGTATGGCCCTCAAATAAGCCTCCATAAATTCCAGACTAAGCCCCCGCGCCTGACCCAGCGCCTGGGCTCTGCGCAAAATCTCCTCCCAACGCCCCGCCTGTAAAATGGAAATGTGGTTGCGCTTCTTGTACAATCCGATCTGCTCGGCTACCTTCATGCGCTGCCCCAGCAAATCCAGCAACTGCTCGTCTATCTCGTCTATCTCCGAACGCAACTGCTCCAGTAAATTTCGAAATTCCTCATCATCGGTAGAAGGCGCCCTCAACACAAGACCCGCTAACAATTCCGCAAAAGAGGCCGGCGTAATTTGCTGCGCCTTATCGCTCCAGGCATCATCCGGACTCGGATGAACCTCCGTCATCAAACCGTCATAGTTCAAATCCATGGCCTTCTGCGCCACAGCCAGCAAACCCGAACGCTCGCCGCAAATGTGGCTGTTGTCCACCAAAATCGGCAAATTCGGAAAGCGGCGCTTCAACTCAATGGGCAATTGCCACAAAGGCTTGTTCCGGTATTTCGAGGTCCCATGCGAGCTATACCCGCGGTGTATCACAGCAAGGCGGCGTATGCCCGCCTCGTAAATGCGCTCAATGGCGCCAATCCACAAATTCAAATCCGGATTTATGGGATTCTTGATAAAAACCGGTATATCCAAACCCCTGAGTGCATCGGCAAGCTCCTGCACCGAAAAGGGGTTCACCGTCGTGCGAGCACCTATCCACACGGCATCTATCCCGTGCTTCAAAGCCGCAAACAAATGCTCCCCGTTTGCCACCTCCGTGATGACGCGCAGGCCATAGACCTCCTTTACCTTGCGCAACCAGGGCAAAGCCTCAAAGCCCGCCCCCTCAAAATTGCCGGGCCGCGTCCGCGGCTTCCAAATGCCCGCCCTGAAGTAATCAATACCCAAAGGCCTTAGT
>WGBN01000486.1 GCA_015494245.1 Saprospiraceae bacterium
ATGCTCACCACGCCTTACGATTTCCTGAAAGTCTCCCTCAACGGAGATTTTCTCGGAATTTATGCCTGGGAAGAGCATTTTACCGATCACCTGTTAAAATCGCAGGGGCGGGAGCCGGGCGTCATCATTCGCATAGATGAGGCGGGGCATTGGCTGCACGCTTCCGAAAACCTCAAAGACCGTCCGCCCTGGTACCAAAGTGCGGGCTATGAGCCTTATGAAAGCAAGAAGGTGCTCAACGACCCCCTGCGCAAAAAACAGTGGTTGTGCGCCCAGGAGTTGCTCTATGGTTTTTTGAAGGGCGAGCTGAAGCCCGCAGAGGTCTTTGACACGGCCCGCATGGCAAAATTTATCGCCATCAACGATTTGGCGCGAAGCTTTCACGCCTTGAATTTTACCAACATCCGCTTTTACTACGACCCCCTACACGATCGGCTGGAGCCTCTGGGGTATGACGGTTATTCCACCGATGGCACCAAGTGGTTTAAGCCGCCGGCCCTGTTTGGCTCCCACTACAACAGCCGCAGTCAGGACACCTATGAGCCGGGTGTGGAAGGCGCCTATCTCGGCTATCGCCTCTTCAACGACATGGATTTTATGAGGCAGTATGTGCGCGCCTTGCAGGAGGTTACTTCGGAGGAATACGTCAATCGCTTTCTCGAAAAACATCTGCCCGAGATGGATTTGCGCGAGGAGTTCATCCGCCTGGAATACACCGGCTACGATTTTAAATGGGGCGATTATTTCAGCAATGCCGCCGAAATCCGCAAGCTGCTTCAACCCCTCGCCCTGACTTCGGTCAAAGCCTGGCAGGCCGACAATGGAGAACTGGTGTTGGAAAATTATTTTCTCTTTCCCGTCGAGGTCGTCGGCTTTGGCAACAAGGGCAACAAGCCCCAACGCCTATTGCCGGAGCCCCTCATCCTCGAGGCGTATAACAAGGATGTTCCGGTCAGGCGCTACCGGCTGTCGGAGAACAAGAGATTTAAGTACATCTATGTCCGCACCCTCGGCCTTTCAGAACTGCAGCGCGAGCGCATCACCCCCTGGCAGGCACCGGAGGAGCCTCAGCTTGTACGGGAAGAAATGTGGACTCCGGATTTTGTAAGCGATTTGGGCAATGGCCTGTTGTCTGTGCCTTCCGGCAAATACGAACTGGAGCGCGATTGGGTTATTCCGGAGGGTTATGTGCTGCGCTTCGGGCCGGGCGTGGAGCTGAATTTGCGAAAAGGAGCCATGTTGATCTCCCGCTCCCCCCTGGACTGGCGGGGGACGGCGGAAACCCCCATACGCCTGCACTCCTCGGATGGTACCGGAGCCGGCCTCTTGCTCTTGGAGGCCGGCGGGCGTTCGCGTCTGGAGTACGTAAGCATAGAAGGTATGAGAGACCGCCGCAATCGGCCGCCTTTTACGCGGGGCAGTTTTTCCGTGTACAAATCAGAGGTGGCGCTTTTCCATTTTCGCATAGAAGACTCCCGGGCAGAGAATGCCCTGCACCTCTCTTTCAGCCGCTACCAAATAGACGATCTCAGCATCCTCAACAGCAGCGGCGACGCCGTAGATGCCGATCGCAGTGTGGGCGAGATCGCTCATCTGCACATCCGGAGCAGTGGCGAAGACGGCTTGGAGATTTCTGCCGGCAGCGCCCGTCTTTCAGACCTCCACTTCGAGCAGGTCCGCGAAACCGCCCTGCGCGCCAACGAGGGAGCCGAGGTAACAGCCACTCAGCTCAGCCTGCGCTCCTGCACCCGCGGCCTGGTCGCCCAGGACGAAGCCACCCTCAGTGCCACCGAACTCCGCGCCGAGCAGGTCAAACAGCTCTTCCTCGCTTACCACCAATCGGAACAGGCGACCTCCGGCGGCCAGCTGCACGTCAAAGGCTACACCCAATCGCAAGTAGATCGCCTGCAAATTTCGGATGAGGAATCGGTTTTGGTGGTGGAGTAGGGGCGATAGTTGACATCTGTTTTCCAAAAAAAGGCGGGCAGGCCCTCCCCTTTAGGGGTTAGGGGAGCGTGCGGGCCGGTTCATGTTACTTGGATTGAAGGCGCTTTGGTGTCAAATTCTCTTTACCACTTCTGCATAATCTTCTCCGGTAGCATTAACGATGACTATGCCAAAGGTTTGGTATTTTGAGGAGATGATGTACTGGCTTGTAACCTTTTGCTGGCCGTTGAATTCCTGCAAATATTTGGACATGATGATTTTAGATTTGCTTGTTTGTAAGAATCTCTTTTTAAGTCTTTTCCAGCTGATACCTTTTTGCTCCTGGATTTCTTGAAGTTGTTGTTCCTGCATGGCGATGAACTGAGCTGCAATGCTTTTGTTGAGTTCTATGTATGGCCCGCCTTTGATGATCCAGAAGTTTCCGGCATTTTTTTTATCTACAAAGATAGCGAGCTGACTGCCGGCGGAGGAAAAGAGGTCAACGCTGTTTTTCAGAAGTTCCACGACGTCGCCTTCAAAGCCTTGTTCGTTGATGGCTTTCTGCCACTCGTTAAAACTCATTTGCTTGTAATCCTTGGGAAGCAGGATGTTTCTCTTTAAAAAGCTGATATGCACACGCTGGTAGTCTTTCTCATTG
>WGBN01000487.1 GCA_015494245.1 Saprospiraceae bacterium
AGTCCGTCTCCAAGCACAATTGAGCTACAATTGTTACGTTCATCACGTTCGTTACGTTTTTGTTTCTCGCAAAGACGCGAAGGCGCAAAGGCGCTGAGGAGTCCGTCTCCAAGCACAATTGAGCTACAATTGTTACGTTCATCACGTTCATCACGTTCGTTACGTTCGCGCGCTGAAGCACGCGGTACTTATTAGCGGGCTGAAGCCCGCTCAACTAACAAACACACAACTGAACAATAAACCAACTTTAAACGGTAAACGGTAAACAGTAAACTAAAAAACGCTAAACACTAAACGCTAAACGCTAAACTAAACCTTCCTAAACTTCAGCCTGATGGAATTCCCAATCACGACCACATCCGAGAAGGCCATGAACAGGGCTCCCCACATGGGGCTGAGGTAGCCCATGGCGGCTATGGGGATGGCGACGATGTTGTAGGCGAAGGCCCAGAAGAGGTTTTGTTTGATGGTTTGGAGGGTGGCGTCGCTGATGCGAACGGCATCGGCGAGGCGTTTGAGGCGGCCTTCGAGCAGGATGATTTGGGCGGACTGTATGGCTACGCCGGAGGCGTTGCTGAGGGAGACGCCTATGGTGGCGCGGGCCAGGGCGGGGGCGTCGTTGATGCCGTCGCCGACCATGGCGGTGGGGGTTTCTTTGGAGAGTTGTTCTATGAGGCGGAGTTTTTGTTCGGGCAGTTGTTCGGCGTAGTAGGTGTCTATGCCGGTTTGTTCGGCTATTTGGCGGGTTTTTTCGCGGCGGTCGCCGGAGATGATGACGGTTTTTTTGTGGCGGCTTTTGAGAAATTGGATGAGCTCGCGGGCATGAGGCCTGAGTTCGTCGGAGAGCTCTAAGGCAGCGAGGATTTGTCCGTTGCGGAGGAGGAAGATGTTGAAGCCCGTGGCCCGGCCCTGCAAGAGTTCGTTCAGGGGTTTGTCGCTTTCGCTTTCGGCCAGTCTGGGCGAGCCGAGCAGGTAGCGGGTGCCTGCTTCATCGGTGGCTTCCAGACCGGCGCCGCGGAGTTCGCGGACTTCGCTCAGGGGCGGACTCCATTTGGCGAAAGCCGAAAAAAGATCGCTCAAAGTGCGCGCCAGGGGATGCGAAGACTTTTGCTCCATGCGGGCGATGAGGCCTTTGATTTCTTCGTCGCTGAGCTCGCTGAAGTTTTCGAATTGGCGGACGGTGAATTTGCCGGTCGTCAGGGTGCCGGTTTTGTCGAAGGCGAATTGTTGGATGCGGGAGAAGGTCTCCACCGTTTGCCCGCCTTTGACGAGGATGCCGTTGCGGGCCATGCGGCCCACGCCTACGGTAACGGCTGTGGGCGTAGCGAGCCCCATGGCGCAGGGGCAGGAGATGACGAGCACGGCGATGGCGTTCATGAGCGCCCGGGTGAAGCTGAGGCCAAAGGCAAAATGACCGAGCAGGAGGGTGAGCAGGGCGATGCCTATGACGGCGGGAACAAAAATGGCGCTGATCTTGTCGGCCAGGCGCTGGATGTCGGGTTTCTCGCGCTGTGCTTCTTTTACCAGGCTGATCATGCGCTGCAGGACGGTGTCTTTTCCGACGGCCGTAACTTCCATTTTTACGTGGCCCCGCAACAGTACAGATGCGCCGATGAGCTCATTGCCTGCTTTTTTGCGTATGGGCTCGCTCTCGCCGGTGAGCATGGATTCGTCCACCTCTGCTTCGCCCTCCACGATGCGGCCGTCGGTGGGGATGCTGTCGCCTTCATTGACTTGCAAGAGGTCGCCGCGTTTGAGGTCATCGTAGTCTGTCAATACCACGGCGCCGCTGGGCATGATTTTTTGAGCTTTTTGAACCTGCAGTTTGCTGAGCTCTTCAATGGCGCTGGTGGTCTGTTGTACGGAGCGCTTTTCGAGCAGGTTGCCGATGAAAACGAGGGTGATGATGGTGGCCGCCGTTTCGTAGAAGATGTAGTTGGGGTTGTGGTTCAGTGTGCCGATGAGGCTATATACGAAGGCGGCCGTGCTGCCGGTAAAAATGAGTACGTCCATGTTGGGCAGGCCGGCGCGCAGCGAACCCAGAGCGCTGCTTCCAAAGTGGATGAAGCCCAACACAAAAACGGGCAGACAAAAGGCCAGTTGCCACCAGGGATTGTGCAGAAAAGAAAGAAATTCCACCCCAAACATCATGCTGAAATGCTCCAGCAAAAGCGGAATGGTGAAAATGGCGCTGACGAGCAGCTTGCGCTCTAAAGTCCAAAAAGGCGCTTTGTCTTCGGGCTCTACGACGGTATAACCCAGCTTATCAATGCCGTGTTTGATGTCTTCGAGCTTGATGCCTCCGTCGGGTGGCATGATGAAACGCACTTCGCCCGACGCGTAATCTACAAACACATCGGTGGCGCCTTTGCGCTGCAAGTATCGCTCTATGCCCGTAGCGCAATTGACGCAGTCCATACCGTTGACTTGTAGCTCTATCCTTTCTGCTTTGCCCATATAGACGCTTGGTTTTTAAATTTCTGTCTGTTTTGAAAAGAACAGATGGGTGGGGGGATTAGTTTATGATGGTTCATTGCGGTGACCAATAGGGACATGATAGAACCTGCCTGCCGGTGCCTCGGCAGCAGGCAGGCTCAGCCTGGCAGATGACTCGGGGTTCGGCAAATAGGTCGTGATAAGATTTGCTTGTAGGTCTTGCTTGTAGGTCTTGCTTGTAGGTCGTGCCTGTAGGACTTGCCTGTAGGTCGTGATAGAACGCGGATGACGCGGGTGACGCGGGTTTTCGCGGGTTTAAGCCCGTCTAACTTGACACCCCATTTTCCAGAAGAGGCGGGAGGGCGCCTCCTGAGCGTAGTCGAAGGG
>WGBN01000488.1 GCA_015494245.1 Saprospiraceae bacterium
CCTTTTCTTTTTTGTCAACTTAGGCTTGATTGCAAAGTGGCATAAAATAAATAACACCATCTGACAATTGAACCTTCCTTAAAACCCGCGGAAACCCGCGGAAACCCGCGTCATCCGCGTTCTATCAAGGCCTAAATAGCCAATAGAACGCGGATTTTCGCGGGTGCGGCGGATTTTCGCGGGTTTAAACCGGTTCAACCTGATAGCCTGTATTCCAAAGGAAACAGGTGGCCAAAAACTTAATGAACCATTGAGGGTACAAGGCAGCTTTTTAAGAAGACCCTAACCATAGATTATTTTACAAAGCGAGCTATCTTTGAGCCGGCAACACGCAAACCATCAAACTCATCAACCCAAATGCAGGTACTCAACCATCGCGATATCGAATTGCGCATCAAGCGCCTTGCCACCCAAATCCTGGAGTGCAACATAGATGAAGAGCGCCTCATCCTCGCCGGCATCAACAACAACGGGCTGCGCTTCGCCCGCCTGCTGCAAGAAGAATTGCAAGCCCTGGCTCCCATGCCTATAAGCCTTACGCGCATCCGCCTCAATCCCGCCAATCCGCTGGAAAGCCCCGCCCAAATTGAAACGCCGGTGGACGAGCTCCACAAGGCCGTCATCATCCTCATAGATGACGTGGCCAATACCGGCCGCACCCTCTTCTACGCCTGCCAAGCCCTCACGCAAACCCTCCCCCGCTCCGTACAAATCGCCGTGCTCGTAGATCGCACCCACAAAACCTTCCCCATCCAGGCCGACTACATAGGCCTCGCTCTCGCCACAACCCTGCAGGAAAACATCCGCGTCGAATTGGCCGAAGAAGGAGAAATGGGCGTCTTTCTCGAATAATCATAAAAAATCTACGAACAATAGTTCATTAAGAATTTAAACGGTAGGATGCTCAAAATTCAGCAAACCTTCAATGCATTTCATCATTTTTTCCCAACTCAGGCTTGATTGCAAAGTGGCATGAGATAAATAACACCATCTGACAATTGAACCTTTGCTAAAACCCGCGGAAACCCGCACAATCCGCGTCATCCGCGTTCTATCAAGGCCTAAACTACGAAAAAAATCGTATTTTTATTTTGTAGTACGAAATTTTTCGTATAACTTTGCGTTTGAAAAGAGCTGCAGAGGTTTTGCCGGCAATTGATGTCGGCAAGTCTGCGGCACAAAACGGATACTACCATGAAGCGAAAAGAAGTCAAAAAGCGGCCTACGGAGGCCGAGTTGGAAATCCTGGAGATTCTGTGGCAGCAGCCCGGCGCCAGCGTCAGGCAGGTGCATGAGCAACTGGCAGCCCGCCGCAGCACGGGCTATACCACCACCCTCAAGCTCATGCAAATTATGGTCGAGAAGGGCCTGGTGCAGCGCGACACCTCTCAGCGCAGCCACCTCTATACGGCTGCCATCAGCCGCGAGGAGGTGCAGGACAAGCTGCTGCAAAAATTGCTTGGCGGCGTTTTCCGCGGAGCCTCGGCCCGCCTGGTCATGAACCTGCTCGGCGGCGAAAAACTCCGCAAGGAGGAAGTCCGCCAGATTCGCGAAATGCTGAAAATGCTGGAAGAAGAGTGAGCAGATAGACGCTCGTTCACAGCCTTTCACCTGCCAAAAAAATCGCCATGGAAACCATCTTTACACCCGCTCAAACCTTCACGGAAGCCATCGGCTGGATGCTGCTGCACTCCCTCTGGATTGGCGTGCTGCTCGCCCTGCTGACGGCTCCTCTGCTCAAGAGCATCCCCTCCCGGAAAAGCGTCTTGCGCTACCGCATCGCGTGGAGTTCACTAATTGCCTTTCTGATGTTGAGTTGCTGCCTGCTCTACATCCACTGGCCCGAGGCCGGCAGCGCTCTAAGTGCAAAAGAAAGCGCTGAGCTGACCCTATTTGCCGAAAGGCAAATTTCCAAAACAACTATTTTTCTAAAACTCCTTCATGTACTCAAAAACGCTTTGCCGCAATTGGTGCAGTACTGGAGCATAGGCCTGGCCTTTTTTCTGCTGCGCTTTTTATGGGGCTTTCGCCAAATGCAACAATACAGGCACAAAGGCCTCCGCCCCATTCCCGGAATCTGGCTGGAACGCTTTTCGGGCTATGCCTCTGAAATGGGGGTAACGCACAAGGCCGTGCAGCTTTTCGAATCCCTGCTCGTACAAACACCCATGCTGATCGGGCATTTCAAGCCGCTCATTCTGTTGCCTGCGGGAGCCATTGCCCAGGCACCTCCGGAATATATCGAATCCGTGTTAAGACACGAACTGGCGCAC
>WGBN01000489.1 GCA_015494245.1 Saprospiraceae bacterium
AAGAAGCCCTGGGCGAGCAGGGCCAAAAGGCCAAGGAAGAAATTGAAAAGCAGCTCGAAAATTTCAATCCCTTCAAGAAGAAAAAGAAGAAGAAAAAAGGTGGCAATTAAATCCACAAGAGCTGTGGAGGGCCGGTCCGCGTGGCAGGCCCTTCTTTTTTGGGGGCGTCGTTTGACAGCTCTTTTGCCTCGTTCGCCCCGTTGGCGGGTGGCGCTGGCTTTGCTCTTATCTTTTTTGCTGTGGTATGCGTTTGCGCTGCCGCGTCCGCTTTTCGACCAACCTTTGAGCACCATTGTGGAAGATGCCCGGGGCGAGTTGTTGGATGCCCGTGTGGCTGCCGACGGGCAGTGGAGATTTCCCATGCCCGACAGCATTCCGGAGAAGTACGTTTTGGCGCTCACCCAATTTGAAGACAAGCGTTTTTTCAGGCATTGGGGGGTGGATTTGAGAGCTTTGGGCCGCGCCTTTCGGCAAAATATATCCGCCGGGCATGTGGTGAGCGGCGGCAGTACGATCAGCATGCAGTTGATGCGCATGTCGCGGGCGCCTCGTCCGCGCAACCTCTGGCAGAAGCTGATTGAGACCATTTTGGCCACCCGTCTGGAGTGTTCGTACAGCAAGGAGGAAATTTTGCGCCTGTATGCGACTTATGCGCCCTTTGGGGGCAATGTGGTGGGCTTGGAGGCGGCCTGCTGGAGGTACTTTGGCAAGCGGCCGGAGAACATCTCCTGGGGGGAGGCTGCTTTGCTGGCCGTTTTGCCCAACAGCCCGGGCCTGGTGCATCCGGGCAGGGGCAGGGAGCGGCTGTTGCAAAAGCGCAACCGCCTGCTCGACCGCCTGTTAGAGCGGGGATTTATAGACAGCCTGGAGTGGGATTTGGCGAAAGCCGAATTCTTACCCGAACGCCCGCACCCCCTGCCGCATCTGGCACCCCACCTTTTGACGGAGCTCATGCAGGAAGGCAAGGCGGGTCGTCGTCTGCGCACGACGCTCCGAAGCGATTTGCAGCAGCGGGCTTTGCAGCGCATGAATTACCGCCTGGCTCAACTCAAGGGCAGCGGCATCAACAACATGGCCGCGCTCATCGTGGAGGTTGCTACGGGCAGGGTGTTGGCCTACATCGGCAACATGCCCGGCACGGGGGTGGAGCATCAGGAATACGTCAACATCATACCTGCCCCCCGCAGCACCGGCAGCATTCTCAAGCCCTTCCTCTATGCCTTATCGCTTGAGGAGGGGTTGATTACGCCCCGCAGCCTGCTGCCGGATTATCCGGTGTCCATTGCCGGTTATCGTCCCGACAATTATTACGCTTCGTATGAGGGGGCCGTAACTGCCGAGCGGGCTTTGGTGCGCTCGTTGAACATCCCCATGGTGCAGTTGTTGCGGCGTTATGGCGTTGAGCGTTTTCATCAGAAGCTGCGTCAACTGGGCTTCAGCCACATCAGGCGCTCGCCCGAAGAGTACGGCCTTACGCTCATTCTCGGTGGAGCTGAAGTGAGCCTTTGGGATTTGTGCAGGGCCTATACCGGCATGGCGCGTCGCCTGCGTTTTTTCGTGCCGCAGGGCAGGGTGAGTGCCGGCAGTCCGGGCACTTATCATCCCCGCGACTGGCGGAGTTTGCATGTTTTGCTCGAGGACGATTTTTCGCCTTCGTCCGGCGACGCCTATGTGCGGCCCGATGTGATGGGGGCCGGCTCCATTTGGTGGACGTTCGAGGCCATGCAGCAGTTGGAGCGCCCGAATGAATGGGGGGAGTGGCAGCGTTTTTCCTCTGCCCGCCGCATTGCCTGGAAGACGGGCACCAGCTTTGGCTTTCGCGACGCCTGGGCTGTGGGCGTAACGCCCGACTATGTGGTGGGCGTATGGGTGGGTAATGCCGATGGCGAAGGCCGGCCGGGCCTGGTGGGTGTGCGGGCTGCAGGGCCCGTGATGTTCGACCTCTTTGATTTGCTGCCTGCGACGGACTGGTTTGAGGAGCCGGCCGATGAGTTGCTGCCCGTGCAGGTTTGTCGCGAAAGCGGCTATGCACCCCTGCCTGTATGTCCGAAAGAAACCCTTTACCTGCCGGCAGCAGCTGAAGAGCTGCCGCCCTGTACTTTCCATCGCCTGATTCACTTGGACAGCACGGGCCGCTATCGCGTGAATGCCGCTTGTGCTGATGTGGAAAGCATGCAACACCGCAGTTGGTTTGTGCTTCTGCCGGCCGAGGAGTATTACTATCAGCGGGGGCATCCGGCTTATCAAAAATTGCCGCCTTATGCTCCGGGCTGTGGCAGCGATGAAGAGGAGGTGTTCCCCATGCAATTGCTTTACCCCCAGCGCAAAACCACCGTACACATCCCCCGCGAATTGGACGGCAGCCCCGGCAAGGTCGTCTTTAAAGCCGTCCACCGGCGCAAGGATGCTGCCATCCATTGGTTTTTGAGCGAACATTACCTTGGCACTACGAGGGCGCTCCACCAAATGGCCGTAAACCCTGCTCTGGGCGAATATGTGCTGACGCTGGTGGATGACAGGGGGCTTCGATTGGAGAGAAAAGTAGTTGTCGGGGAGTGATTTAGTGTTTAGTGTTGAGCGTTTAGCGTTTAGCGTTTAGTGTGTGTTGGTCTCTCGCAAAGGCGCAAAGGCGCAAAGGCGCAAAGGGGCAAAGGGGCAAAGAAAAAAACGGGCTATCCAAAAAGGATTCCCGGCAGAGAACAGCGGGGGAATAAGAAGAAAGGCCTTATTTTGTGTCTCTGCCAGGAATTACCCGGAACCTGCATGAGGATTGGGGAAGATGAGATGAGTATGCAGGATCACTAAACATATCTATGAGAAAACTACACGATGCAAAGATAGAGGCCCCCGGCACCCTTTGTGCCCTTCTTTTCGGTAGAAGGTCTGTATCAACTCTAAGGGGTTGTTTTTGTTTAGGATATGGCGTTCTGTGGAATCCTTTGCATTTTTTCCCGCGTTGCCCTGAGCGGAGCGATAGCGGAGTCGAAGGGCGCTCCCCTGAGCGAAGCTGTCCCCTGAGCGAAGCGATAGCGGAGTCGAAGGGTAGCGGAGTCGAAGGGTAGCGGAGTCGAAGCGTGAAATAACTATCTTTGCCCCATGTCAACACCTAAGACCATAGCATTTTACACTTTGGGCTGCAAGCTCAACTTTTCGGAGACCTCTTCGATTGCGCGTCGTTTTGAGGAGCGGGGTTATACGGCCGTGCCTTTTGAGCAGGGGGCTGATATTTACCTCATCAACACCTGTTCGGTAACGGACATGGCGGATCGGAAGTGCAGGAAGGTGGTGCGTCGGGCTTTGCGGCTTTCGCCAAATGCCAAAGTGGTCGTAACGGGTTGCTATGCGCAGCTGAAGCCGGAGGAGATTGTGGAGATACCGGGAGTTGATTTGGTTTTGGGTGCTGCCGAGAAGTTTAAGGCTCCCGATTACGTAGAGCAGTTGGAGAAAAGCCCGGGCAAGGGGATGATACGCGCCGGCGAGTTGAGCAGGCTGAATACCTTTGAGCCTGCCTGGTCTTTTGGGGACCGCACCCGCTCTTTTTTGAAGATACAGGATGGCTGCGATTACAAGTGTACTTTTTGCACCATACCCAAGGCCAGGGGCAAAAGCCGGAGCAGCCGCGTGGAGGACGTGGTACGCGCTGCCGAAGAGCTGGCTGCCTCGGGCGTGCGGGAGATCGTGCTGACGGGGGTCAACATAGGCGATTTTGGCAATGGCACGGAAGTGATTGAGGGCAGGCGTGCGCGCAAAGAGGCCCTTTTCAGCGATTTGATTGCGGCTTTGGATGAGGTGGAGGGCATTGCCCGCTATCGCATTTCGTCCATTGAGCCGAATTTGTGTACGGATGAGATCATCTCGTTTGTGGCCTCTTCGAAGCGTTTTGCCCCGCATTTTCACATTCCTCTGCAATCGGGCAGCGACAAGATATTGCGCCTGATGCGCAGGCGTTATGTGTCGGCTTTGTATGCCGAGCGGGTGGCGCAGATCAAGTCTTTGATGCCTCATGCCTGCATAGGCGTGGATGTCATTTCCGGTTTTCCGGGGGAGAGCGAGGAGGATTTTCTGCGTACCTACGAGTTTTTACGCGAGTTAGATATTTCTTATCTTCACGCTTTCACATACTCCGAGCGTTCGGGGACGCCGGCGGTGGACATGCCCGGGCGGGTTCCATTTGCCGAAAGGCAGAAAAGGACGAAGCAGTTGCAGATTTTGTCGGAGAAGAAGCGTCGTTTGTTTTACGAGCGGCATTTGGGGCAGAGTCGTCCGGTGCTTTTTGAGCACAATGAGCGGGCGCAGAGGCGGGCTCAGGGTGAGTTGCCTGTTTTGTCGGGTTTTACCGACAATTACATTCGCGTAGAGGTACCGGTGGAGGCAGCTCTGGCGGGCAGGGTGATGGAAGTGAGATTGGCCTCTTTGGAGGGCGATGTAGTGCGGGGGGTGTTGCCGGAGACGGTTGATTTGTGAGCTGCAGATGCTCACGTATAACGAACTTTAATTTTCGAATATATGTATCCTGATCTTTCGTATTTGTTTCACGACCTTGTAGGCAGCTCGCCGGACAACTGGCTGTCGGTCTTTAAGACTTTTGGTTTGATGTTGGTGCTGGCCATTTTGACCGGCTCACAACTGTTGTATTTGGAGTTGCGGCGCAAGGCCCGTGAGGGTTTGTTTCAGCCGGAGAAAATCAAGGAGGTCATCGGTCGCGGGCCTACGGCAACGGAGATTGTTTCCAATGCCGTTTTTGGGTTTATTTTCGGGGCGAAGTTGCTGTATATTTTCGGGCATTTTGAGGAGTTTAAGGCCAATGCTGCCGGCGTGCTTTTCTCTTTGAAGGGCAGTTTGGGAGGTGGTATTTTGCTGGCTTTGGTGTATGCCGTTTATCGCTATTGGCAGGGCAAAAAAGAGCAGTTGCCCAAGCCGAAGACCGTAGTCAGAGAGGTTTACCCCCACGACAGGATTGGGGAAATCACGATTATTGCCGCCGTATCGGGCATTGTGGGGGCCAAGATTTTTGACATGATCGAGCACTTAGATGCTTTTTTTGCCGACCCTCTCGGCGTGTTTTTTTCCGGCAGCGGTCTGGCCATTTACGGCGGTTTAATAGGTGGTTTTTTGGGTGTATCCTGGTTTTTGCGGAAGCATAAGATACCCATTGTACCGGTTTTGGATGCCGTGGCTCCGGCTTTGATGATCGCTTATGGGGTGGGGCGCATTGGCTGTCAGTTGGCCGGTGATGGCGATTGGGGGATTGTGGCAGGAGCTATGCCGGAGCATTGGTTTTTGCCCGACTGGATGTGGTCGTTTAACTATCCGCACAATGTGGCCCAGGAGGGCGTGCTGATTGAGGGTTGCACTTCTCATTACTGCAGTGTCTTGCCCGAGGGGGTCTATCCCACGCCTTTTTACGAGACGGTGCTGGCCTTTTTAATCGGAGGCTTTTTGTGGGTCATTCGCAAGCGCATTCACATAGGCGGGATGTTGTTTTTCATCTATCTGACTCTCAACGGCATAGAGCGCTTTTTCATAGAGCGCATCCGCGTGAATCCGCGCTATGATGTTTTGGGCTTTTCGCTCAGTCAGGCGCAGATCATTGCCATTTGCCTCTTTGCCATTGGCGTAGCGGGGATGGGATATTTGTATGTGCGGAGGAGGGAGTGACGGTTGTCGGTTGTCGGTTGTCTGTTGTCGGTTGCGTTGGTTTTGGCGTGATGAGCGTGATGGACGTGACGTGATAGAACGCGGATGACGCGGATGACGCGGGTTTCCGCGGGTTTTAGGCCCGTTTAACACGATGGTCCGTTTTATGAGGCCGGCTGTGATTCTGACGATGAGCGTGATGGACGTGACGTGATAGAACGCGGATGACGCGGATGACGCGGATGACGCGGGTTTCCGCGGGTTTTAGGCC
>WGBN01000490.1 GCA_015494245.1 Saprospiraceae bacterium
AAGAAACCGGCGTGGAAGGTACTGTGGTCATCAGCTTCGTAGTCGAAAAAGACGGCTCCATCACCGACGTCCGAATCGTGCGCGATATCGGCGCCGGCTGCGGCAAAGAAGCCATGCGCGTCGTCAAAATGATGCCCAAATGGGTGCCCGGAAAACAACGAGGACGCCCCGTAAGGGTGCAGTTTAACTTGCCCGTCAAGTTTAAACTGCAAAATTAGAAACGAAAAAAGGCTGCCTTCGGGCAGCCTTTTTTGTTATAACACTCACCAAAAAAAGACTGGTAAGCATCTGTTTTATAGACCACGATTGCAAATCCTCTTACACTTTTCTCTCCACGAGAAAACCTCCCCTTCATTTGCAGACCCGTGATCTGTTTTTCAAAACAAAAAACAAACAACATGATGCTTACTACACTATCCGTATCCGGCCGCGAACTCGCCCTGGCCCTGCTGCTCATCACAGCCCTTATCTTCAGCCTCATCGCCCTCACGCGCAACTACCTGAAGCAAAAATCTCAGCAGCACCTGCAGGCCGGCAAAAGCAAACTCCGCCTCGCCAAATATCCGGAAGTAGATGTCTTTCGAATGAGCGGCACCTTCTTCACCACAGCCCTGATGTCAGCCCTGCTGCTCACCGTCCTCGCTTTCAACTGGACGACCTACGAAGAAGACCTTTACATTCCCGAAGATGCCGGCAGCTTTGACGAAGAAATTGAACTCATACCCCGCACCGAAGCAGAAAGAAAAGAACCGCCACCACCACCGCCACCGCCACCTGCCATAGAAGTTAGCGATGAAATTCTCGAAGAAGACGAACCCCTCTTTGAAGACATCTACATAGATTCAGATGATGAAATCACCGCCAGCAAAGAATCTGCTCTGCCTCCTCCACCACCGCCTCCACCGCCGGCACCCGTAGAAGATGAATCCCCTCTCATCTTCGTAGAAAAAATGCCGCGGTTCCCGGGCTGTGAAAACATTCGCAACAAAGAAGAACGGGAAATTTGCGCCCAAAATGAAATGCTCAAATTCATCTACAAAAACATAGACTACCCCACCATCGCCATAGACTCAGGCGTAGAAGGCACTGTAGTCATCCGCTTCGTAGTCGAAAAAGACGGCTCCATTGCCAATGCAGAAATCGTGCGCGATATCGGCGCAGGCTGCGGCAAAGAAGCCCTGAGAGTCGTCAAAATGATGCCAAAGTGGATACCCGGAAAACAGAGCGGACAACCCGTAAGGGTGCTATTCAACCTGCCGGTCAAATTTGAATTAAAGTGATAAAAAAAAGGCTGCCCCAAGGCAGCCTTTCTCTTTCTGTGCCCAGGACTGGAGTCGAACCAGCACGTCCGAAAATGGACACTAGCTCCTGAGGCTAGCGCGTCTACCAATTCCGCCACCTGGGCTTAGCGGCTGCAAAGATACAAATACTTTTCTTAAACCAAAAATTACCATTGTAAATTTTCAAGACGACACCCCTATGTGAAACAGGGCATCGCCCGCATTCACCACCGGCGAGTTGTTGTGCCCGATGATCCAGCCGTCGTGCCGGCAATGTACGATATGCTCTCTACTCCCATCCGGTTGGCGAATGAAGCCCAGAGGCTCGTCCTTTACCACGGGCTGACCGGAGCATTTGGTCCACTCAAAAATGCCGGGCACCTTGGCGCGCTCCCAGGTAGCATGCTCAAAAAGACGTGCCGGCGGCTTGGATGCTACAGGCACAGCCTCATCCAGCATACCATAGCTCCTCAACAACCGCTTCATAGCCTCTAAGCCGTGAGCAATGGACAGGCCGTCTAAGCGCTGATTCTCTCCCCCCTCAAAGACCAATATATGCTTGCCCATCTTGTGGGCCGTATGCCGCAAAGACCCCTTGATCAGACGCGAGCCTATCAACAGCGGCGCACCCACCCGCTCCGCCAAAGCCCGGCAGGCAGCATCCTTGCGGGTATAGCGCAACTGCGGATAATTGTAGTGATTGGCCCCTCCCGTATGAAAATCCATACCGGCCTCAATCAGCGGCAACACCTCTCTGGTAAGTGCCCGCGCTACACGCGCCGCCAAAGAGCCCGAAGCATTTCCCGGGAAACTCCTGTTCACATCCTTGCCATCCGGCACTTCCCGCGAAAAATTGATGAAGCCATAAACATTCAACAAAGGAATGGCAATCACACTGCCCCTCGACAAGCGACGAAACAGCCCCCCGGCCAAAGCGCGGCGCATAATCTCTATGCCATTGATCTCATCTCCGTGAATGCCGCCCGTAAACAGCAAAATAGGCCCGGGCTCCTCAGCCCTGAACACATGGCCCTGAATGTCTATCCGGTTGCCGGAAGGAAGGCGACCTATCCGCAACTTCACCACAGCCTCTTCTCCCGGCCCGATCCGCTCTCCGTGAATGTCGAGATACTCCTCACTCATAAACGCTTGTATTTAGGCCCTGCAGCCAACTGCCGCTCCACTTTGCCTTCAATCCATTGAATAATCCGGGAGGAAATGTCCACTCCCGTAGTGGTTTCAATACCCTCCAAGCCCGGAGAAGCATTGACCTCCATGAGCAGCGGGCCCCGCTTAGACCGCAGAAAATCCACGCCTGCTATATCCAGGCCCACCTTCTCGGCTGCCATCAACACCAGCTTTCGCTCCATTTCGCTCAACTGCACTTTCACAGCCGTAGCGCCGCGGTGCAAATTCGAACGAAACTCCCCCGGAGGCGCCTGCCGCTTCATGCTGGCCACAATACGGCCACCTACCACAAAAGCGCGAATGTCGCTGCCCGAAGCCTCCCTGATGAATTCCTGCACCATGACCTTTATACCCTCCCGCTGAAAAGCACGAATAATGGAAATGGCCGTCCGCTCCGTCTCGGCCAGAATGACGCCCAACCCATGCGTGCTCTCCAACATCTTAATCACCACCGGAGGGCCGCCCAACAAACGAATGAGCAAAGACAAATCGGTGTCCTGATTGGTCAAAAAACTCCTCGGCATAGGCAATTTGGCTTTCGCCAAATGCTGTAAAGTGCACTGCTTGTCTCTGGCATGCTGAAGCGCTGCAGCCCGCGTAGCCGTAAAAACCCCCATCACCTCAAACTGACGAATCACCGCCGCCCCGTAAAAGGTAATCGAAGCCCCAATGCGCGGAATCACCGCATCCACATCCCGCAAAGGACGCCCTTCGTACAAAATCTCCGGCCGGCCACCTCCCACCAACAACTCACAGCGCGCGTGATCCACAATGCGCATATCATGCCCCCGCAGCAAACCGGCGCGAAACAAACTTCGGGTCGAGTACAAACCCGCCCCACGCGATAAAATGACAATGTTCATCAGATTGAGGGCTCTTATACACCCCAAAGATAACGGCTCTTAATGAATCACTATAGGAAAAAAGTCTTATCTTGCACTCAAAAAAAAATGAAAAAGCTTACCCTCCTCCTCTCCGCCCTCTTCTTCCTGCTCGCAACTTGCCTGTGGCCTCAAACCGGCCTGGCTCAAAAAACGGACTTCCCCGTACCCAAAAAGTACAAACTCAAAAAGGAAGAAGACTACTACCGCTACGAAAAAGACGTCCTCGCCACCACCGAGTGGCTGGCTAACACCTATTTCGGAGACAAGCCCTCCAACAAAGAGCTGAAGCAACGAAAAAAAGCGCTACTCTTCGTTATGGAGTGGGGCATGGGCTGCCCCCAGGTGTCCATCACCATCTATGAAAACATGCTGCCATCGGAGACAGATGAAGACATTCAATTCTTAATCATGTACATAGCCGGCTGGATACAACACGCCCTCACCCATCCCGACGAAGAAACTGAAGAGGCCGAACGCGCCACCTATGCCATGGAATACGTCATCCGCTTTTATGAAAAAAACAAAGGCGAAATCGGTGTCGCCGAAAGCGATTTCATGGATGAGCTGGTCGAAATACTGGAAAAAGGGAAGCTGAAAAAGTGGGTCATCAAGCACATGAGGGAGCAAGAAGGCAACGCACCCTCGCGTCTGTAGCAGACAAGAACCCCCTCGGGCTACTCCTCCTCATCCCTCCCCATCTGCCCCTCTGCGCGCAGCTTGTCGAAGACCTCGTTGAGATGCCACATCTCATCCAGGGTAGTGTCTTCAAAAAATTCAATTTCGGGAATGCGACGCACATGCCGGCGGATGCGTGTAGCCAGCGCTCTGCGCAATTTGCCGTTGTTGCGCTCCAGCACATCCAAAACGGCCTGCTTGTCATCGGCATTAAAAATGCTGAGGTAAATACGAGCCAAAAGCAAATCAGGCGTAACATGCACTTCCGTAACCGTTACCAGAGGCTTGCTGCCGTAGAGGTAATACCCCTGCTCCCGCAGCACTTCACTGAAATTTCTTTTGACCAATTCCGCTACCTGTCGTTGTCGTTTGCTTTCCATACGGTCTTTTTCTTTTCAATGGTTCATTAAGAATTTAAACAGCAATGCCAATAGAAAGCGGGCAGCCCTCCCCTTCAGGGATCGGGGGCGCGGGCAGGCTTTATCTTTCCAGATGCCCCAAAAATTTCTTAATAAACCGTTTTTCCCCAAGCCCTACATAGGTTTCCTTCGCACCTTTGCGTCTTTGCGCCTTCGCGAGAGATTTTCATCTCAATAACCTCTAAGTTTTTAGCCTCTCGCAAAGCCGCAAAGCCGCGAAGAAACACCTTTGCGTCTTCTCACCTTTGCGCCTTTGCGACCCTTCAACTACGTTCAGGGTAACACTTCGCGAGAGATATCAAATCAAACCCTCGCGAATCAAGTCGTGCAAGTGCAAAACGCCGAGATATGTCCCGTCTTCTTCCGCGACAATCAACTGCGTGATGTTGTGTCGTTGCATCAGTTCCAGAGCTTTGACGGCGAGCACATCTGCCGTTACCATCTTGGGGTTGGGCGTCATCATTTCTGCTGCCACCACCTCCATGCCGGCATTTTTTTCCAGCATCCGGCGCAGGTCGCCATCGGTGATAATGCCCAGTACCTTCTCGTTTTCATCCACCACAGCAGTACAGCCGAGGCGTTTGCTCGTCATCTCTAACAAGGTTTCCCGCAGATTGGTTTGCGGGCTGACGCAGGGACGCTCGTTCTCCGGATATAAATCGCCCACGCTCAAATAGAGCTGCTTGCCCAGCATGCCGCCCGGATGAACCAGAGCAAAATCCTCGACCGAAAACCCCCTGCGCTTCAACAAAGCCATGGCCAAAGCATCACCTATGGCCATTTGGGCCGTCGTACTGGCCGTAGGCGCCAAATTGTTGGGGTCTGCCTCTCTCACCACCGGCGTAAACAAAACCACAT
>WGBN01000491.1 GCA_015494245.1 Saprospiraceae bacterium
CCGGTAGCGCCCAAAATAGGAGGCAAAAGCAGTTTCACTTTCTTTTTTTCAACATATTGACGCGATTTTTATATGAAAGTAACGTTTGTGAGCACTTCGGGCTTGTGGAGGCGCCTGTTCGGGTGGGGGCGGGCAGCGGTTCTCGTTTTGCTGCCGGCGGTACTTTTGGGCCAGCAACCGGCTTTCTCGCCTTTGCAGGGGAGAGTGTCCCGGGAGCTCAGGCTGTACGGCTTTGAAGACGGCCTTTCGCATCGCAATACTTACTGCATTGCCCAGGACCCTACGGGCTTTTTGTGGCTGGGGACGCTGCGCGGGCTCAATCGCTTCGATGGTTATGGCTTTACGGTATTTGCTATGGGCAGCAAAACCCACCCTTTGCCCGAGGACTTTGCGGAGTACCTCGCTACGGGGCCCGACGGCAGCCTCTGGATGGCCCATCAGGCACATTTGTATCTCCGCCTTTCGCCTTTGTTGCCCTGGAAAGGCTTTTCCATACGGCGCGGTTCGGGCAATAAGCCCTTTTTGTCTCAGGCTCATGTGCCGGAAGCAGCCGATAGCACAACCGACCTTGGCATACAGGGCCTGCTGGCGGCTCCTGACAGCACGCTTTGGCTGACTGTTTACGACCAGGAGAGGCAGAAGAGCCACTTATTGCACCTCTCTGCCGAAGGGGATTTGCTGTCGTCTTACCCCCTTTCGGGAAATTATGACCGCCATCCCATGCTGTGGATGGGCGGCAAGCTGTGGGTCGCGGGTTTCGAGAATGAACTGTGGCTGTTTGACGCTCAAGGCAAATGGTTGGACAAGGAGAACCTGCCTTACCGCGGGCGCGATAAGACCCGCGCCCGCATCCTCGCTCTGGCGGGCGATGCGCAAAAAGGCCTGTACGTCTTGCTTCAGGATGGCAGGTTGCTGCACCGCGCCCCCGGCAAAGATGCCTTTGAGCGGCATCCGGTATCGGATTTGCAGCCCACCGGCGACCTGCCCTGCCGCGAATTACTCGTGGATGAAGATGGCAACCTCTGGCTGGCAGCTTCCAATCAGCTCTTTTTTTACAAGGCTTCTACCGGAGCTTTGGAAGATTTGACCGCCGAAGTGCAAAAACTGACTCAATACCCTCCCGATATTCGCCAATTGTTTGAAGATGTCTCCGGTGTGATATGGCTGGCTACCGAATTCGGAGCGGTCAAAATTGTGCAAAAGCAGGAGTGGTTTCAGACCTATTTGAAAGACGGCAACAGCTATTGCAATGCCGGTTTTTGCAGCATGAGGGGCATGGCCGAAGACGAAGAAGGGAACGTTTACTTCTCCTATTACAATGGCATACACGTCCTCCCCCGGGGCAGCGAACGGGCTAAACCTCTGTTTGAGGGGCGCTACCTCAAAATAGCGCCTTTCGGCCTGGCCTGGTACAAGGGTGCGCTCTTCACCGGTGCCGGCTTGCGCATCCGGCCGGGCGAAGGCATAGATTCCCTGCCCCTGGACTTACACGAGGCCGAGGGCATTCCCTATGTGGATTCCCGCGGGCGCTTGTGGTTGGCTTCGGGCGGCAGGCTCTTTCTCTGGCAGGACGAAAAATCAGCCTTTGCGCCTTATCCCATCTATAACCAGGCAGCGGACAGCCTGCCTTCCAAAATTACAGCGGTGGCAGAAGGCCTGCGCAGCGGTTTGCTCTGGCTGGGTACGGAAACGGAGGGCCTCTACGCCTTTGACGCGCAAAATCATTTGGCGAAAGCCGAAGAAAAAACTGCCGGCATGCGCATCCTCGCCATTCACGAAGCCGCCTCCGGGCGCTTGTGGCTGGGTACCGCCTCCGGCCTGGTGCAACTGGACCTCATCAGCGGGCACATGCGCAGATTTACCACAGAAGACGGCATGCCCAACAACTTCGTCAACGGCCTGCTGTCGGAAGGGGACTCGGCGCTCTGGGTGAGTACCGACCGGGGGCTGACGCGCTTTTCCATAGAGGAAGAGCGCTTTCACAATTTCTTTAAGGAAGACGGCCTTTCGGCAAATGAATTTAACCGCATTTCTTATCTCAAGAGCCGAGACGGGCGCTTCTTCTTCGGGGGGCTGAACGGCGTTACGGCTTTTTACCCCGGGCCGCAGATGGAGCAGTTGCAAAGCCGCAAAATCAAAGGCAAATTGCTGCTCACCGATTTTTCCAAATACGACGGGCACTTCGACAGCGTCATCAATCTGCCGGCTTACGGCTGGAGCAAGGCGGCGGTAACTTTGACACACAGAGATCGCTTTTTTACCCTCAGCTATGCCCTGGCCAATTACGCCAATCCGGCCAATCACGTGTTCAGCTACTTCCTCGAGGGCTATGACAGCAAGTGGTCTGAACCTACCCGCATGCACAAGGTGCGCTACAACAACCTGCCGGCGGGAAAATACATCTTTCATCTGAGGGCGGGCATCAGCGACGGGCCCTGGAGCGACGAGGTGCTGAGCGTGCCCATCGTAGTGCGCCAGGCCTTTTACAAAACGCCCTGGTTTCTGGCACTTTGCTTCCTGCTGCTGGTGGCTTTGGTGTATGGCATCATGCGCTATCGGCTCTATCTGTTGCGACAGCGGGAAAGAGAACTGGAGCGACAGGTGCAGCTCAGAACGGCCGAGCTGGCCGCCGAAAAGAAAAAATCAGATGCGCTCCTGCTCAACATCCTGCCTGCCGATACTGCCGAGGAACTAAAGGAAAAGGGCCATGCCACGGCCAAAAGCTATGAGCACATCAGCGTGCTCTTTCTCGATTTTTGCAATTTCACGAAAGTGGCTTCCAAGCGCAGCCCCGAGGCATTGGTAGCAGAAGTGGATCGCTATTTCCGGGCCTTCGACGAAATCGTGGGGGCCTATGGCCTGGAAAAAATCAAGACCATAGGCGATGCTTACATGTGTGCCGGCGGCTTCCGGACTGCCTCGGCCAAAGAAAGCGCCTGCCAAACCCTGGCTGCAGCTTTGGCCATGCAGCGCTTCGTCGACGAGGAATACGCCGCGGGAAGAGGCAGTTGGCGTGCCCGCGTCGGTGTACATACCGGCAAAGTGGTGGCCGGCGTGGTGGGCGTCAAAAAATTTGCCTACGACATCTGGGGCGATACCGTCAACATCGCCGCCCGCGTAGAAGCGGCAGGCGCGGCGGGCAAAGTCAATGCCTCCGAAGCTACCGCCCGCCTGGCCGAAGAGCGCTATCGCTGCATCCCCCGAGGCGAGATCGAAGTTAAAAATAAGGGGCGCATAGCCATGTACTTCGTGACGCCCCCCTGACCAAAGGGCCTTTTTCGCGGGTAAAATTTGCCGAAAGGCAGATGATATAAGCCTTGTTCTAATGTTTCTCCTTTATCTTTGAAGTTCCGTTTAAACTCCGGCACCTGTGGCCGGTTACCGGCGGAAAGCCACTTTTTTTATTCAAAACTGTTAACTTATGAATCTCAAAATCCTTTTACAAACCCTGCTGCTCTCTGTCTTTGTCAGCTTCAGTCTGAGCGCTCAACGCCTGGACCACGCCCTGGGGCAGATGCTCATACGCGTAGAGCCCGATGCCAATTTGCGGGCCTTTACAGAAGAGATGCAGCATTTTCAGGGCAAAAGCACGCATTTCAGAATGCTGCGCGAAATTTCCAAGCCCATGAACATCTGGCTGGTGAGTTTTGATCACACAGTCATCAACGAAAACGACTTCCTGAGCTATGTCAGCAAGCAAAAGGAAGTAGAGACTGCGCAGTTCAATCACCTGGTCAAGTTGCGCTCGACTACGCCCAACGACCCCCAGTTTCCACAGCAGTGGCAGTACATCAATGACGGCTCCAACGGGGGCGTCGTTGGCGCCGATATTGATGCCGATTTGGCCTGGGACATCTCTACCGGTGGCGTTACGGCAAATGGCGATACCATCGTAGTCTGTATCGTGGATGGCGGCTTTGACCTCAACCACGAAGACTGGGGTGACAACCTCTGGGTGAATCATGCCGAAATTCCCGACAACGGCATAGACGACGACAACAACGGCTTTATAGACGATTACTACGGCTGGAACACCGGCACGCAAAACGATGACGTGATGGGTAGCCCCTTTCACGGTACGGCTGTGGCCGGCATCGTGGGCGCCCAGGGCGACAACGGCATCGGCGTAGCCGGCGTCAACTGGAACGTGAAGCTGATGCTGGTCGTCGGCGGCACGGGCGTGGAGTCTGAAGTCATTGAGGCCTACAGCTATGCCCTGAACAACCGCAAGAAATACAACGAAACCGGCGGGGCTGAAGGAGCCTTTGTGGTGGCTACCAACTCCTCTTGGGGCGTGGACTTTGGCCAGCCCTCGGATGCTCCTCTCTGGTGTGCTTTTTACGATACCCTGGGCGTCAACGGCATCCTCAGCGCCGGCGCAACCATCAACGACAACCAAAACGTGGATGTGGTCGGCGACCTGCCCACGGCCTGCCCCTCCGACTACCTGATTACGGTAACCAACATGGACAATACCGACAACAAGGTATCCTTCGCCGGCTATGGCGCCACTACCATTGACCTCGGAGCCTTCGGGCAAGGTACCTGGACGATGGCCAATGGCGGCTATGGAGCTTTTGGCGGCACCTCGGGCGCTACGCCCCATGTTACGGGGGCCATTGCGCTCTTGTACTCTGCGCCCTGCCCGACGCTGGCCTCTCTGGCCCTGAGCGACCCTCAGCTCGCTGCCGAGATGGTGCGCGATTACATACTCGAAGGCGTGGACCCCAATGCCAGCCTGGACGGCATCACCACCACCGGCGGCCGCCTCAACATCAACAACAGCATAATGATGGTGATGGAAAACTGCGGTCCTTGCCCGCCGCCCTCCAACATCCAGGCTTCTGATGTTACCGATACGCAGGCCACCATCTCCTGGGTCGTTACCGATTCTGTACAGACTGTGGACATGCGCTGGCGCGAGCTGGGCGCCATGGAGTGGGATACGGCCTCCGATGTCGGTATATCCATCACCTTGCTTGGCCTCACGCCTTGCACGGAATACGAAGTGCAGCTTTTCTCTAATTGCTCCGATACCACCAGCGGCTACACGGATTCTTTCGTCTTCCAAACCGATGGCTGTTGTGAGGCTCCTTCCGGCCTGCATCTGACGGTACTGGATTCGCTGACTTCGGAATTTCAATGGAACCCTCTGCTTGCCGCCGACCACTATCAACTGCTCTTTACTTTTGAAGACGGCACGACCATATTGCTCGACAGCCTTGCAGACACTACGGCTTTGGGCCCTGCATATCAGCCCTGCGTTTTGGTTACGGTGCAGGTGGCTGCCGTCTGCATGTCGGGCGATACCACGGATTTTTCCACACCGCTGATGTTTGTCTCGCCGGGTTGTGGCGCTTGCATGGACAACGACTACTGCGAGCCGGCAGGTTCTACGAGTTTTGAGTACATCGAAAGCGTAGAGCTGGAAGACCTCAGCAACACTTCCGGTGACAATGGCGGTTATGCCTTTTTTGAAGACATGACGACTACGCTGACGACTTATCAGCAGTACACGGCTCTGCTGACGCCGGGTTTCCAGGGAGGTACTTCTTATGATGAAAATTTCGTGCTTTGGATAGACTTCAACCAGGACGGCGATTTTGACGACCCGGGAGAGGAGATGGCCGATTTGGAGCCTACACAGACGACGACGTCCATCACCTTTATGGTGCCGGGAGATGCCCTTGCCGGCGCTACCCGCATGCGCGTGGGCATGGGTTATGCTTTTGGAGCAGAGGTAACGCCTTGCGCAACGGAAGTAGAAGGCGAATACGAAGATTACTGCATCACCATTGAGCCGGGCGTACCGCCGCCCTGCGACCCGCCTGAAAATGTGATGATTGATGACATCGGCTTCTTTACGGCATCTGTCAGTTGGGAAGGCCCGCTGCCCGCGACGTCTTATGAGCTACAGTACAGGAAAACGACCGCTTCCGACTGGATGGTCATCTCCGGTTTAACCCAAAACACCTACATCCTCTTTGATTTGACAGAGTGTACGGAATACGAACTGCGCATCGCCACCAACTGCGGCGATACGACCAGTGCTTTTTCCGAAACGGTGGTTTTCATGACCGACTGCCTGCCCGCCTGCGATGAAATTCCCGCTGCCCTGGGCATCGCAGACACTACGGCGAACTCCGCACTGGCCGTTTGGAATGCTACGGCCGAAGCGGTCTCTTATACCATCCAATGGCGCCCCGAGGGAGCCGCGAATTGGTTTGAGGATGAGACGCAAAACGAGGATTACACCATCCAGCCGCTCGATAGCTGTACGACTTATGAGGTGCGCGTGCGGGCTAACTGCGATTTTGGCGTGAGCAGTGATTACAGCGATATCGTTACCTTTAGCACGCTTTGCGAGACGGGGCTTTTCGGGCCTGAGTTGCCGGCCCTGGCAGTCAGCGTATCACCGAACCCCTTCAGGGATGAGGTGCAAATCCTCCTCGATATGGAAGAGGCCGGAGAAGTGAGCCTGAAGTTGTACAACGCAACGGGGCAACTTCTTCTGAACGAGCATCGCCTTTTGCCTTCCGGCAAATCTTCCTGGCGGCTCGAAGAGAACCTCCTCCCGGGCGTTTACCTGCTCGAATTGCGGAGCTCTGCAGGACGAACGGTAGTGAAGTTGATTAAAGAGTAAGACAGAAGAAAAGCCGGTGCGAAAGCGCCGGCTTTTTTCTTTGCGTAATATTTATATCTTGCCTTTCGTTTTGGCACCACTTTGATATACTTTTTTAATCCCGTCTCTATGTTCTTTGAGAAAACTACCACCTTCCTCCTGTTTTTTGTCCTTTTGCTCAATTTTTCCGCTTTTGCCCAGGATGGTAACAACGCCATGAGCTGGTGGCCTCCGGGCGAATACATGCGCCAGGCCCTGAACAACACCCTGGCCAAAGCCGTTGTCGTCAATCACAAAACCGAGTATAAATTTCGGCGGGGCGTTGCTTTCCTCGCCGCTCATTTGAAAACCGGTGAGCAAATCAGCTACGAAATGAGGCTGAACGTGGGTGAAAAATACGTCTTCATCGGTGGTGGTGATGATGATGTGACCAACTGCAATCTCTACCTGAAAAAAGACGGCCGCGTCTATGAAAAAGATGTGGAAGAAGACGCAAATCCGGTCGTTTCCTTCACACCCCTGGAAAGCGGCATCTATGAAATCGTTTACGAGCTGAAAGGCGATGAAAAAGAAGCGAGTTTTGTCGCCCTGGCGCTCATGAGTCCGGATGGCTATGACCTCTCTGCCGATGAAGTGGACCAGGCCACGAATAAGATACTGACATACGGGAGTTACATCAATGATGAAGTTGGCGTCAGAATTCACGACGAAGCCAATCAATGGGGACTCTTCGGCGCTTTGCTGCCTTCCAATATGAGGATAGAGATATCAGATATGAAGTTGGGCGATGCCGACCACTATGCCATTGCCGCCGGCGCCGATGCGCTGAGCGATGCAGATTTGCAACTCACCGATATGCAGTCCGGCCGTGTGCTGGCCGAAGACCGCAAAAACGACCCCACGCCGGGCATTTCCTTTACAACTGTGGCCGACAAGACCTATGCGCTGAACATCATCAATGTGGCCTCTGCTAAGCCCACCCTCATCATCACCATGTTGCTGACAAAGTAATTTGGGTGGCGCAAGCCGCAAATCTTTCCCAAACCGCTTCGGTTTGGGTGTGAATAGAAAAAAACAAACTTAAAACCAATTCGTTTTAAATTTTGTTCTTATCTTTGTATCGCGACGGCAAGTGCATGCGCTGTAAATTAAATAAACTTGCTGTTATGATGTTTTGTAAAGAGTGTGGAAAGAAGATGAGGGGCCGTTCGGACAAGCGTTTTTGCTCTTCAGACTGTAGAAGTGCGTATCACAATCGCCACCGCAGGGAGGAGATGCTCACGCTTCGAAAGTTAGAAGCCAGTTTGCTACGGAATTTTCGCCTTTTGCGCAAGCTGCGGGAGGAAGGGGTTTCCCAATTGCCGCGTGAGGCCTTTGAGCGTATGGGCTTCGATTTTGCCTTCTATACGCATGCCATGAAGGGCGCGCGGAATGAGCAGATTTTTTTCTGCTATGACATTCCGTACATGCTGGAGGAGGAGACCGTGGTTTTTCTGACTGCGATGGCTGTTACGGCTCGTCTGCTTCCCATAGAGTCTTTCATGCGCTGATTTAAAATCGTTCGCCATGCGTTTTTTCTTATTGGTTTTTGCCTTGAGCTGTCTGAGTTTGGCTTCTCTTTCAGCCCAGCAGACTCATGAGGCTCAGTTGGCACAGCAGTACTATATCAACGGGGAATACGAGAAGGCCGCCGTCTTGTACGAAAAGTTGTCTCGCTCTAACAGGGCCAACAACTACTACTTCAACCGCTACATCAGTTGTCTGTTTGAGCTTGGCGATTATGCCAGGGCGGAGAAAGTCATTAAAAAAGCCCTGAAGGAGCAGCCGGACAAGGTGCAGCTGTACGTTACTTACGGTCAGTTGTTGGAGCGCCAGAACATGCCCGACAAGGCGAGGCAGCAGTACGAAAAGGCCATTCGCAATTTGCCGCCGAATTCCAATGCCGTAATACAACTGGCCCAGGCCTTCACTTCCCAAATGCTGTACGAACTGGCCATCCGCACCTATGAAAAAGGCATGGACATGCTGGGCCCCGACGATAGGGTGTATTACAACATGGCCGACCTCTACCGCCGGCAGGGCACCATGGACAAGGCCATCGAAAACTACCTCAACAGCCTGGCTCTCAACCCGCGCCGGCAAAACACCCTGCAGGCCATCTTTCAGCGCTATTTCTCGGAAGCAGATTTTGAAGAGCTCAAAGCGCAGTTGTACGACCGCATCCAGAAAGAACCGGAAGCCGATGTTTACCCCGAATTTCTGGCCTGGGTCTTTGTAAAGGAAAAAAATTATAAGGCTGCCTTTCGGCAAATGAAAGCCTTAGACAGGCGCCTCGGCGATTACGATTACAACATCTTCAACCTGGGCCAAACGGCCTTGCAGGACGAGGATTACGAAGCGGCCTTACAGATTTTTGAATACCTCGCCGGCAAGGGCCCGCAAAGCCCCTCCTATGTGGAGGCCCAGCGCCTTGCCCTGAAAACCAAAGGCCTGCTGGCCTATGATACTTATCCGCCCGATACTGTGGCCTTGCAGGATTTGGAGAAAGAGTATGATGCCTTCCTCGAAGAGTTTGGCCTGACGCCCCGAACGGCACACATTGCTATGGAACTGGCTAACTTGCAGGCTTACCGCCTCAACAAACTGGATGCCGGCATACAGACCCTGAAAAAGGTGGTGGAAATGCCGAATCTGTCGCCCAAAACCTTGGGCAAAGCCAAAATCGCCCTGGGTGACCTCTACCTCATCCAAGGCGAGATATGGGAAGCTACGCTCCTTTACTCTCAAGTAGATAAGGCCTTTGAAGAAGACCCCCTCGGCCATGAGGCGCGCTTCAAAAATGCCAGGCTCTTCTACTACAACGGCGATTTCGAATGGGCACAGACTCAGCTCGCCGTACTCAAGGCTTCGACCTCCAAACTCATCGCCAACGA
>WGBN01000492.1 GCA_015494245.1 Saprospiraceae bacterium
CGCGAAAGCACCCTCAACCAGTTGCTGGTGGAAATGGACGGCTTCACCACCGACAAGGGCGTCATCCTCATCGCCGCCACCAACCGCCCCGATGTGCTCGACTCCGCCCTGCTGCGCCCGGGCCGCTTCGACCGCCAAATCGGCATTGACCGCCCCGACCTCAAAGGGCGCGCAGCCATCTTTAAAGTGCATCTCCAAAACATCGAGCTGGCAAAAGATGTGGACGCCGAGCACCTGGCCGAGATGACGCCCGGATTCGCCGGCGCCGAAATCGCCAACGTCTGCAACGAAGCAGCCCTCGTCGCCGCCCGCCGCAACAAAAAAGCGGTGGACATGGAGGATTTTAACTACGCCCTCGATCGCGTCATCGGAGGCCTGGAAAAGAAAAACATGATCATCTCTCCCAAAGAGAAGGAGATCATCGCCTACCACGAAGCCGGCCACGCCATCTGCGGCTGGTTCCTCGAGCACGCCTCACCCCTGGTGAAAGTAACCATCGTCCCCCGCGGCATGGGCACCCTGGGCTATGCCCAATACCTGCCCAAGGAGGAATACATCACCCGCTACGAGCAACTGCTCGACCGCCTCTGCATGACCTTCGGAGGCCGCGCTGCCGAGCAGGTCGTCTTCGGCAAAATCTCTACGGGCGCCCAAAACGACCTCGACCAGGTTACCAAAATCGCCTATAGCATGGTTACGGTCTTCGGCATGAGCAAAGAAGTCGGGCAGGTCTCTTTCCACTCCCTCATGGAAGAGCAATTCCAAAAGCCCTTCTCCGAAGACACCGCCCGCCTCATTGACGAACAGGTGCGCAAGATCCTCGACGAACAATACCAACGGGCCATCGAACTGCTCAAAAAATACCGCAACGAACTGGAGTTGCTGGCTCGCCAATTGCTCGAAAAAGAGGTGCTCCTCAAATCCGACCTGGAGCGCCTCATCGGGCCGCGGCCCTGCAGTGCAGATGAAAAAGAGGCCCCGATAAACGAGCCCGCCGAGCAGAGCGAAGACCAGCCCGACGAAACCGAAAGCGAAGAGTAAAAACTGCTCTAAAACCAACTGCAAACATGGAACTCAAAAACTACATCCTCGGAAAATGGGAAAGCCCCCGGGGTGAAAAACTGCCCCAATACGACGCCGTTACCGGAGAGCTGATCGGCTATTGCGGCCATGAAGGCGTTGATTTTGAAGCCGTACTCGACTATGGAAGGCGTGTAGGAGGAACTGCCTTACGGCAAATGACCTTCCGCCAAAGGGGAGTGATGCTCAAAAAACTGGCGCTCTACCTGCACGGCATACGCAAAAAGTACTATCCCCTCAGCTATCGCACCGGCGCCACTAAAACCGACAGCTGGATAGATATTGACGGCGGCATCGGCACCCTCTTCGCCTATGCCAGCCTGCGGCGGCAGTTGCCCGATAAACCCTTTTACGTGGAAGGCGATGCCATCGGGCTGTCGAAAGGCGGCAGCTTTATCGGCCACCACATCCTCCTGCCGCGCCAGGGCATAGCTGTACACATCAATGCCTTCAACTTCCCCATCTGGGGAATGCTGGAAAAACTGGCCCCAACCCTGCTGGCCGGCATGCCCGCCCTCGTCAAGCCCTCGGAGCTCAGCTCCTTCCTCGCCGAAGCCATGGTCAAAGACATCGTCGAGTCGGGCATTTTGCCGGAAGGCAGCCTCCAACTCGTACAGGGCAACGGCATCGGCATCCTCGACCACCTCACGGCCCAGGATGCCGTCGCCTTCACCGGCTCGGCAGAAACCGGACGCCGCCTAAAGACACACCCCCGCATCGTGCAGGAGTCCGTGCCTTTCAACATGGAAGCCGACAGCCTCAACGCGGCCATACTCGGGCCCGATGCCACGCCCGGCACGCCGGAGTTCGACCTCTTCATCAAGGAAGTGCGCCGTGAGATGACCGTCAAATGCGGGCAAAAATGCACCGCCATACGCCGCATCATCGTGCCGCAAGAGCAGGTGGAAAACGTCATCGAAGCCCTGCGCAAAGCCCTCGCCAAGGTAACCCTCGGCGACCCCCAACGCGAAGAAGTGCGCATGGGTGCCCTGGTCGCCAAAGTACAACAGGAAGACGTGCGCGCAAAAGTGGCCGAGCTGCAAAAAGCCTCTCAAATCGTCATAGGCGAAGAGGAAATCCGGCCCATCGGCGCCGACGCAGACAAAGGCTGCTTCTTCCCCCCCACCGTGCTGCTCAACGAAGACCCTCTGCACCAATTAGAAACCCACCATGTAGAAGCCTTCGGACCGGTCAGCACCGTCATGCCTTACAAAGACATCGAAGAGGCCGCTACCATCGCCAACCTGGGCAAGGGCTCTCTGGTGAGCACCATCGCCACCCTGGATGCCGACATCGCCCGCCGCTACGTCATGGCAGCCGGCCCCTGGCACGGCCGCATCCTCATCCTCAACCGCGACAGCGCCCCCGAAAGCACGGGCCACGGCTCGCCCATGCCGCTGCTCAGCCACGGAGGGCCCGGACGCGCCGGCGGCGGACAGGAACTCGGAGGTCTGCGCGGCCTCTACCACTACCTGCAACGCACGGCCATCCAGGGGCACCCTGGCATGATTACCGAAATTATCGACGTCTTTCAGCCCGGCAGCCCCTATAAGGAAACGGAAATTCACCCCTTCCGCAAGTATTTTGAAGACTTGCAGGTGGGCGAAACCATCTTCACGGCCAAGCATACCGTTACAGAGGCCGACATCACCAACTTCGCCAACGTCAGCGGAGACCATTTTTACGCACACATGGACGCCACCTCCCTCGATGGCACCATCTTCGAGCAGCGCGTGGCTCACGGCTACTTCATCCTCTCCAAGGCCGCCGGCCTCTTCGTCGAGCCCCGCAAAGGGCCCGTCCTGCTCAACTACGGCATAGATGAGTGCCGCTTCACCAAGCCCGTCTATCCGGGCATGACCATAGGCGTCAAATTTACCGTCAAGGAAAAAATCGCCCAGGAAAAACGCGAGGACGAAGACTTCCGCAAAGGCATCGTCAAATTCCTCGTGGATGTCTATGACGAAACGGGAGAAACCGTAGCCCTCGCCACCATCCTCACTATGGTCAAAATGAAAAACCTGTAAACATAGAACCCACTGAACATGAGTCCCGAGCAACAAGCCTACGTAAAAACCGAAATGCAAGACCGCCTGGCCACCATTACCTTCTTCCACCCCGCACACAACTCCCTGCCGGGCAATATCCTTGCAGATTTGGCGAAAGCCATCACCGAGGCCGGTCAAAAGGAAGAGGTAGGCCTCATCGTCCTCAAAAGCGGAGGCGAGCGCACCTTCTGCGCCGGCGCCAGCTTCGACGAACTCATAGCCATCCGAGATGCCGAGGCCGGCAAGCGCTTTTTTATGGGCTTCGCCAACGTCATCAACGCCATGCGCAAATGCCCCAAAATCATCCTCGGAAGAGTGCAGGGCAAAGCCGTCGGCGGCGGCGTAGGCCTGGCAGCAGCCACCGACTACTGCATAGCCTCCAAATACGCCTCCGTAAAACTCAGCGAGCTGGCCGTAGGCATAGGCCCCTTTGTGGTAGGCCCCGCCATCGAACGCAAAATGGGCGTCTCCGCCATGTCGCAACTCGCCCTCAACGCCACCGAATGGCGCACCGCCGAATGGGCCAAAAACCACGCCCTCTTTGCCGAAGTCTTCGACACCACAGAACAGGTAGATGCCTATATCGAAGATTTCTCCCGCCGCCTGCTCTCCTTCAATCCCGATGCCCTCTGCGAACTCAAACGCACCCTCTGGCTGGGAACGGAGCACTGGGACGAGCTGCTCGAAGAACGGGCAGCCACCTCCGGCAGGCTGGTCCTCTCCGATTTCGCCCGAAAGGCCATCGAGCAATTCAAAAAAAAGTAGAGCGCCGCAAAGCAATTCTACCTTTTTTTTCGTTTCAAAAGTGAACAAAGTTCACAAACAACACCTATTACCTTACGAACATCAAAAACTTTCCATTTATGACTACGAACAATTCAAAACAGCGCATCATTGCCATCGCTTCCGTTGTCATCGTTGCTCTGCTCATTGTTGTAACCATCCTGCTGTTCAACAAATTCAAATTGGGCAAACAAGTCGCCCAACAGGAAATCGAGCTTAGCGAAGCCGAGCAACTCACTCAACAGCTCGAAGAACAGTACAACCAAGCCATTGACGAATTGGAAAATATGCGGGGCGAAAACGAAGAGCTCAATGCCCTCATCGAACAACAACAAGCCGAACTGGCCGATCAAAAGGCCCAAATTGACAAGCTCATCCGCAACAAACGCAACCTCAGCAAAGCCCGCGCAGAAATCAAAAAACTCAACGCCCAAATCGAGCAATACATAGCCGAAGTGGAAACCCTGCGCGCCGAAAATGAGCAGCTCAAGCAAGAAAAAGAAATGCTCTCCTCCGACCTGGAAATGCAGCGCCAAACCAATCAACAGCTCAACGAAGAGCAGGCCAAATTGATCAGCGAAAAAGAACAGCTCTCCAGCAAGGCCGAAAAACTGTCGGAAACAGTTACCTATGCCTCCGTCATTCGCGTAGAAGATGTGGAAACCACCGGCTACATGCTCAAATCCAAGGGCAAACGCTCCAAGAAAAAAGCCGCTAAAAATGTGGACCAGCTGGAAATCTGCTTCAAAACAACCGTCAATGAAGTCGCTAATCCCGGCCGGGAAGTCTATTACATCCGCATCATCAACCCCTTAGGCGAAACCCTGGCCGTTGACGAATTGGGCAGCGGCGTGCTGACCAACCGCAGCAATGGCGAAAAAATTCGCTATACCACGACCAAAGAGTTCGATTACTCGCAAGACCAGGATATGCTCTGCGTAAAATGGGAACCGCAAACGCCCTTCCAATCAGGTAACTACACCGTAGAAATCTATAACAAAGGTTATCTGGCCGGCACCGGCTCCTTTACGCTAAAATAAAGTGCCTCCAGGCACAAAGGCGAAGCTTGCCCACGTGTGCAAAGTTTCCATACATTCCAATTTTGAGAGTTGCCTTTAGGCAACTCTCTTTTTTTATGACGACCCTTCTTCCAAAACCTCAGGTTCTTTCCCCAAGCCTATGTAGCTGGAATGGTTTCGAAAATACAAACCCGCCAAAAGGCCAAAGGCAAAGCCCCCGATATGCGCCCACCAGG
>WGBN01000493.1 GCA_015494245.1 Saprospiraceae bacterium
GGCGCGCGTGGGCGTGCGCAGACGCGCGCGCGAGAGACATGTCATGTCTATAAGACATGACATGTCTGTGGCGAACAGTGCAAACACTTTTACCCTCAAAAACCAACCACGAGCACCCCTTACTCAACAATCCTCTTCAATAAAATCCCGCACGATTTTCTCTGCCTCTTCAAACGTCTTTGGCAGGTAGTCGTTGACCAGTACCAGATCGAATTCATGTTCCCATTTGAGCTCCTCTTCGGCTCGCTTCATCCGGCGGCGCAGGCTCTCCTCATTTTCTGTGCGGCGGCTGCGCAGGCGGCGGAAGAGCTCTTCCTTCGAAGGCGGCTTGACGAAGATGGCCAGGGCCTTATCCCCATAGGCTTCCTTGATGGACTTGGCGCCCCGTACATCAATATCAAAAACAATGTTTTTTCCAGCTTCCCACAGGCGCTGAATCTCACTGCGCAGGGTGCCGTAATACTGCCCGGGATAGACCTCTTCCCACTCCACAAAAGCGCCATTATCAACCAGCTCACGGAAACGCTCGGTAGTCAAAAAATAATAATCCCTCCCATCTTTTTCGTGGGGGCGGCGCTCGCGATTCGTAGCAGATACAGAAAAGGCCAGATCGTCAAATTTCTCAAGCAAATGCCTTACTATGGTCGTTTTCCCTGCGCCGGAGGGGGCTGTAAAAATGAGAAGCTTACTCATGTGGATTTAATGTTCTGTTTGCAGAGAGTGAGTAAATAGGTGTTTCGTTCAGGCTGCCAAACCGGCAGCTGTTTTAAAGGACATTGGCGATTTGCTCTTTGATTTTTTCCAGCTCATCTTTCATCTGCACGACGAGGCGCTGGATGTCGGATGAATAGGCCTTGGCGCCAAGCGTATTGATCTCGCGCCCCATTTCCTGGACGATGAAGCCCAGTTTGCGGCCCTTTTGGGTCTCTTCGGCCCGCAGGGCATCGAGGAAGTGGTCGCAATGCTGAGCCAGGCGTACTTTTTCTTCGGTGATGTCCATTTTCTCCAGGTAGAAAATCACCTCCTGCTCGAAGCGGTTTTCGTCCACATTTTCGCGGCCGAGATAAGCATCCAGGTTTTGCATCAGGCGTTTGCGCACCCGCTCGATGCGTTCGGCCTCAAAGGGTGCGACCTGCTCCAGCAGACTCCGGATGTTGCCGACCCGCAAAAGAAAATCCTCCTCCAAAGCCTTGCCTTCTATTTGCCGAAAGGCGAGAAATCGTTCAATGGCCAGATTGACGGCATCCATGATGAGCTCCCAATCGCCTTCTTCGAGCAAGGTTTCGGCCTGCTCTACGACCCCGGGCAAGCGGAGGATGGCCTGCAACATATCGCCTTTCGGCAAATGGTATGCCTCCTGCCAGGCCTGCAATTTTTCTGCATAAACAGCCAGCATGTGCTCATTCACCCCCACAGAAGCCGTTGCCTCATCCTTCAACTGGATGCTCACCTCCAGCTTTCCCCGCTGCAAACGCTCCAGCAAATGCTTGCGCAAAACCGCTTCGCGCTCCTGAAAATTTGCCGAAAGGCGCAAACGCAAATCAGTCTGCTTGCTGTTGAGCGAACGCAACTCAACCCTGACCGTCTTGCTGCCCCTGCTAAGCTCCGCCCGGCCGTAACCCGTCATGGAATAGATCATAATGTCTGCTGTTTCGTAACTAAAACACCTTCTAATACATGGGCTTTCGCCATGAACTGCACCTCTTTGCGACGGCAAAGATGGGCATTTTTCCCGTATGCCGGCCCGTTTACGGGCCCTCAAGCCCGTTTTTTCGCCATGATAAATACCTGATTTTCAGATTTTTACAAAAAAATGCTTGCTCATCCACAAAAAATTATGAACTTTGCAAAACCTTTGACGTCTTGAACCCTACCGAATACCGGCAGCAAATGTATGGTAAAAGGGTCATTTTCTTGAACAAAACCAACTTCATGAAATGAGAAAAGCTGACCTCGCCACGGCCATCTCCGAAAAAACGGGCATCTCCCGAGTGGATGTGCTCATCATTCTGGAACAGTTTTTCAAGGAAGTGAAAAAGACACTTTCCGAAGGAGAAAACGTCTATATACGTGGTTTCGGCAGCTTTACCGTCAAAGAAAGAGCCGCTAAAACAGGGCGCAACATCAAAGAC
>WGBN01000494.1 GCA_015494245.1 Saprospiraceae bacterium
CTCATTCCCTCCACGGACCCGCATCAGAGTGAATATGTGGCTGAGCACTGGCAAGTGCGCGCGCATTTTTCGGGCTTTACAGGCTCGGCGGGTGAGTTGCTCGTAACGCTCAAAACAGCTGCCCTGTGGACGGACAGCCGCTACTTCCTCCAGGCGGAGCAGCAATTGGCCGGCAGCGGCATCCGGCTCATGAAGTCGGGGCTGCCGGAGACGCCTTCCCTCAGCGATTGGCTGGCAGAGCAACTGCAGCAGGGCGACACCCTCGGCATCAACGGCTGGCAATTTTCACACAGCAGAGTGCGGAACCTGCGCCGCAAACTGACCACCAAAGGCATCGAGCTGCGCACGGACTTCGACCCCTTCGACGAAATCTGGCCGCAGCGACCGCCCCTGCCCAAAGAGTCCATTTTTGATTTCCCCACAGACTACGCCGGAGAAAGCCGCGAACACAAACTGCAACGCCTGCGCGAAACCATGCAAAAACAGGGTGCAAGCCAGCTGCTCATCAGTGCCTTAGACGAAATCGCCTGGCTCTTCAACCTGCGCGGACGCGACGTACACTGCAATCCCGTTTTTTATGCCTACGCCCTGGTGGGGCAGGACGAAGCCCACCTCTTCCTGCCTTACTCCGAAGAGGGAAAATGCCCCGAGCTGCTCGGGGCACATTTGGCGAAAGCCGGAATAAAAATCCTGCCCTACGAGCAAATCACTGATTTTCTGCGCAACTTCGCTGCCGATGAACAGCGCCTTTGGGCACCCGAAACCCAAACCAACGAAGCCCTGTTCGAAGCCCTGAGCGGAAAGCCTCAGCTGCGAAAAAACGGCCCTATCGCAGCCATGAAAGCCATCAAAAACGAACGCGAAATAGAACTGTTGCGCGAGGCCATGATCATGGACGGCAAGGCCCTGAAAGCCTTCTACCAATGGCTGGAGGAAACCCTGAAAGAACGCCCCGTCAGCGAGTACGAAGCGGGCGAAAAAATCAACGAATTTCGCAGCCTGCAGGAAGGGTACTTCGGGCCCAGCTTTGACCCCATTGTAGGCTTTCGCCAAAACGGAGCCATCGTACACTACAAGGCCGAAGCCGACTCCTGCGCCATGATCGAAGGCTCCGGCATGCTGCTCATAGACAGCGGCGGACAGTACCTCAAAGGCACGACCGACATCACCCGCACCATCTACCTGGGCGAACCCTCCGAAGAAGAAAAACGCCACTTCACCCTGGTACTGAAAGGCACCATCGCCCTCGCCATGGCCCGCTTCCCCGAAGGCACCACCGGCTGCCAACTCGACACCCTGGCCCGCAAGGCACTCTGGTCGGAAAAACTCAACTACGGACACGGCACCGGCCATGGCGTGGGGTTCTTCCTCAACGTACATGAAGGCCCGCAACGCATTGGCCCCACGCGTTCCCATGTGCCGCTACAGCCAGGCATGGTAACCTCCGACGAGCCGGGCTACTACCGCGAAGGGCATTACGGCATACGTATCGAAAACCTCATCCTCTGCAAATCATGTGGAGACGGCTTTCTGGAATTTGAAACCCTCACCCTCTTCCCCATTCAGCGAAAACTCATTGTGGAGAGCATGCTGACTGAGGAAGAGAGGGAGTGGCTGGATGCTTATGAACGAAAAGTAGCAGAAGCCCTGGCTTAATGCTCGTGCTCGACTTCGCCTTTTTTCATTTCGGCAAGCAGATAGTAAGCCTTATTAAAGGCTACCTTCATGTTTTCGGGTAAGGGCTCCATCGGGCGAATCTCCACCCAGCCATCGCTGCGTATGCCCGGGATGACTTCTATGGGGCGGAAATGCCACTCGCCCTCCTCACCGCCGGATTTTTCGGCAGTGAAGAAGAAATGCTTATCGCCTTCCCTCACCAAAGCCGCTTCGGGCAGGGCATAAGCCATGACATCATCGGTCAGGATGCGAGCCCGCACGTAGGTGCCGGGGATGAGGAGTCCCTTTTTGTTTTGAATTTCGGCATGCAAATGCAAGGCCTTGGGGTCTTGCTCAAAAGCCTTGCCAACGGCATAAATCTCGGCCTCTAACTCTTCATCAGGCAGCACTTCCACAAAAAACTTAACCTTTTGCCCCTTTTTCACTTTGTACATGTCTTTTTCAAAGACCATCAAATCCACGTGGATGCGGTCGTTGTTGACGACTTCAAACAGGGGCATTTCGGGCTGCACGTATTGTCCCGTTTTTACAAAGACCCTGCGGACGTACCCGCTGATGGGCGTGCGTATGGCAATGCTTTCCGCAAATTCGCTTTTGCGAACAGCTTCCGGGCTGATGCCCAAGAGGCGCAGTTGAGCTTCGTAGCCTTTCAACTCAGCCTGCACGGCGCGGTAGGCGGATTCTGCTTCCTGCATTTCGCGGCCGGAGCTGATTTTTTGCTCGTACAACTCTTTCTGACGCAGGTATTCCTGCTCGAGGAAAGGGAGGCGATTCCAGCGGTCTGCATAGTTCATTTGGAGCTTGAGCAAATCGGGATGCTGCAGGTATGCCAGCGCCTGGCCTTTGTTGACTTTCTGACCTTCGATGACTTGAATGCGAGCGATGTTGCCCGCCACGGAGGCCGTAATGCCGGCCTCATTCTGGGGGAAGAGTCCTAACTGTCCGTTGGCTTCCACATAAGCGCTCATGTTGCGCCGCGGCAAGGTATCCGTCTTCAGGCCGAGGGCGTCGAACTGATGTTGAGAAAGATGCACCTCTTCGGCAGCTTCGCCTTCGTGCATGTGCTCATCTTCATGTTCTTCGCCTGAGTCAGAAGTGTTCTCCCCACAGGAGACGAGAAAAATGCCGCTCAGAAGCAGCAGGAAAAGAAATTTTATTGCGTTCGTTTTCATGGTTGTTTTTTTAAAGTAAAAAAATCAAAGCCCGAGCAAATACTCCAGGTCAATTACAGCCTTGTCGTACCCTTCCAGAGCAGAGAGGTAGTCCAGTCTGATTTGAAGGGCTTGCTGCACATTTTGGAAGTACTCCACGTAATCAATGGCCCCTGCCTCAAAAGCCTTTTGGGCGCTTTCCAAAATCAATGTTGCCTGGGGCAGAGCTTTTTCTTCGTAGTACTGCAAACTGTTTTCGTACTTCAGCAGGGCCTGCAGGGCCTGTTCGTACTTGCCACGCAACTCCAGTTCTACATAAGCGGCCTGCGTTTGTGCCATTTGGCTGCGTATTTCAGCAGCGGCTGTTTGCGTTTTCCAGGATTTGCCGAAGAGCGGAACGGCCAGGCCCAGTTGTACGCCTGAAAGACGGGTGCCAAGCGTGGCCTGTTCTCCATCGGGCTTGATACTTCCTACAGCGGACTGGTTAAAATAACCGAGGGCAAATTCCGGTAAGCGCTGAGCGCGTTGCACTTCAATTTCGGCCTGAGATACGGCTATCTGCTGTTGAGCATACGCCAGGGAAGGATTGGCAGCAAGGCGGCTCGAATCCAACACAGTCGCCGGCGAACGGCGCAACGGCTCTGCAGAAGAAGGCTCAAAGCGCAGGCTGTTGGAGGAGTCGTTCAGCAAAATGCGCAACTCGCGTTCGACCATGGCGATGTCGCTTTGGAGCATGCGCAGGGCATTTTCAGATTCCATTTTGCGGGTTTCGGCAGCTGCTTTTTCAAGGTAGCCCGTAGCTCCGGTTTGATAGCGCGTCTCAGCAGCACGTAAAAAATCTCCGTACAGACTGTCTTGTAGGATGAGCTGTTTTTTACGCTCATGCAAGAGTTTCAGCCGATACCAGGCCAGGCGGACATTGCGCCGGAGCTCGTTGGCTGTCAGAGACAGCGCTGCCTGTTCCTGCAACACTTGACGAGAGGCCAGTTCCTTGCGGTTCGCATAAGCTGTGGGCCATTCAAAGCTCTGATTGACTTGAAAAATCAGGTCATTTTGGAAGCTGTTGTATTGCCCGTATTCCACCGAAAATTGAGTCTTGGGTGGAGCAAAACCCAGTTGAGCCTGCACATCTCTCGCTTCCACTTCCAACTGCTGAGCCTGCAGCAGGCCGTTCTCGCTCGAGGCTACCAACAGTGCTTCATCCAGGGAGCTGAGCGTCGGCCTTTGCTGTGCATGGGATTTGCCGAAAGGCGCGAAAAAGAAAATGCCCAACAACAAGAGGGCATGCGCAGGCCGGAGATTTGAACCCTTACTGTTGCCACGCGACTCTACCCAGCGATAGATAATCGGCAAAACGAAAAGCGTAAGCAGGGTGGCCGTAATCATTCCTCCTATGACCACAGTTGCAAGTGGACGCTGCACTTCAGCTCCGGCGGAGGTTGAGATCGCCATGGGCAGAAAACCTAAAACATCTGTTAATGCTGTCAGCAAAATGGGGCGAATTCTGCGGCGAGCGCCCTGGACAATCCTCTCCCGAAGGCTCAGACTCGAATTTTGCTTGAGCTCATTCCAGCCATTGATGAGCACCAGACCATTCAACACGGCGACACCAAAAAGCACGATAAAGCCGACGCCGGCAGAGATGCTAAAGGTCATTCCTCTCAGCCAAAGAGCAAACACGCCTCCGATGGTTGCCAGCGGGATGGTTACGTAAATCATGACAGTCTGCTTCAAAGAATCGAGCGCCAAAAAGATGAGCAGGAAAATCAATCCCAGAGCAATGGGGACGACCATTTTGAGACGCTTGGTAGCTCGTTCAAAATTCTCAAAAGCTCCTCCATAGCGGATGTAATAACCCGGCGGCAGCTCGAGTTGCTCATCCAAACGCTTGCGGATGTCATCTACTACCGACTTCATGTCGCGTCCGCGGATATTAACCCCAACATAAATACGGCGATTTGTATTGTCGCGACTAATCTGCATGGGACCCGGTTGGTAAGTAACATCGGCCACTTCCTTCAGGGGGATTTGCGAACCGTTGGGGAGGTTTACGTAGAGGTTCCTCAAATCATCAATGCCGGTGCGGTGTTGTTCGTCGAGGCGCACCACGAGGTCGAAGCGCTTTTCGCCTTCGAAGATGACACCTGCGACGCCACCGGCAAAAGCGGTCTCCACGATGGTATTCAGCTCCTTTATGTGTAAGCCGTACTGAGCCATTTTGCGACGGTTGTAGCGAACGGTGATCTGCGGCAAGCCGGAGGTAGCCTCCACCTTCATATCTCCCACACCCGGCACATTGGCGATGATCTTACTCATCTCAGCTGCTTTGGCCGCCAGGATTTCCAGGTCTTCACCGAAGAGTTTTATGGCGATGTCTTCGCGCACGCCGGAGATCAATTCGTTGAAGCGCATTTCGATGGGCTGGGTAAATTCGTAATTTACGCCGGGCACTTCCTCAATGAGGTCTTTCATGCTGTTGATCAGGGCCTCCTTGCTCTCGGCGCTGACCCACTCTTCTTTGGGCTTCAGGATGACAAAGCAGTCGGCAAAATCCATAGGCATAGGATCAGTGGGCACATCGGCGACACCGATTCTACAGAGCACGTGTTCGACCTCGGGATATTCGTCAACGATGAGTTTTTCAACCTGCGTAGTGGCCGCAATGGTTTCGCTCAAAGCGCTTCCCGGTTTTAAAATGGCGTGAAAAGCCAGGTCGCCTTCGTCCAATTGGGGGATAAATTCGCCTCCCATGCGGGAGAAGGTAAAAATGGCCAGAGCGAACAATGCAACAGCAGTAGCACCTATCCACTTAGCTCTTTTTAAGGCTTTCGCCAAAACGGCGCTGTAGCGACGCTCCAACCACTCTACAAAGCGATCACCCCAGGAGCGCTTTTCGCCTTTACCAACTTTCAGGAACCAGGCGGACATCATGGGAACATAAGTCAGGCAGAGAATCATCACGCCCATCATGGCAAACATGAAAGTCAGCGCCATGGGTTTAAACATTTTACCCTCCACGCCCTGCAAAGCCAGGATGGGAATGAAGACGATGAGGATGATAAGCTGCCCGAAAAAGGCCGAATTCATCATTTTAGACGAAGCTTCTTTGGCCGTTTCATCTCTCACGCTTTTATCTATTTTCCCTCCTTTCAGCAGGCGCTGATGAAGGAGAAAGACAGTGCTCTCCACGATAATCACTGCACCATCTACAATGATGCCAAAATCTATGGCTCCGAGGCTCATGAGGTTTGCCCAGACGTTGAAGATGTGCATCATAATAAAGGCAAAGAGCAGGGAGAGCGGAATGGTAGAGGCGACGATAAGCCCGCCGCGCCAATTGCCCAGAAGGAATACCAGCACAAAAATCACGATAAGTGCACCTTCGAGCAGGTTGTTGCTGATGGTGGAGGTAGTATTTGCAATCAGCTTACTGCGATCGAGGAAGGGTTCGATGCTGATGCCTTCCGGCAAAGACTTTTGGATTTCGGCCATGCGCTCTTTAACAGCTTTGATGACTTCATTCGAGTTGGCATCTTTGAGCATCATGATGATGCCGCCCACGGCTTCGCCCTCTCCGTCTTTGGTCATGGCACCATAGCGGACAGCTTCGCCATAGCCCACCTCTGCCACGTCTTTGATCATGATGGGCAAGCCATTGACATTGGTTACTACAACATGTCGCAGGTCATCCAGACTGCGCGCCAGACCTTCGCCTCTGATGAAGTTGGCTTTGTGGTCTTTTTCGATATAGGCGCCGCCGGTATTTTGATTGTTGTCTTCGAGGGCCCGGAAGACATCGGAGATGGTCAGGCCAATGGCTCGGAGCTCATCGGGATTGACAGCCACCTCGTATTGCTTGATATAGCCCCCAAAGCTATTGACCTCGATGACTCCGGGCACCATAGCCATTTGGCGTTTGACGATCCAGTCCTGGATGGTGCGCAAATCGGCAGCGCTGTACTGCTTGCGGTGGGCGGAATCCACTTCGAGGGTGTATTGCAAAATTTCGCCCAGTCCGGTGGAGATGGGCCCCATAGAGGGGTCGCCAAACCCCGGCGGGATGTCTTCCCGCACTTCGGTAAGTTTTTCGGCTACCAATTGGCGGGGCAGGAAGGTGCCCATGTCGTCTTCGAAGACGATGGTTACCACAGAGAGCCCAAAGCGGGAGATGGAGCGTATTTCCACCACGCCGGGGAGGTTGGCCATAGCGAGCTCTACGGGATAGGTTACGAATTGTTCGATGTCTTCAGTGCCCAGATTGGGTGCCTGGGTGATCACCTGCACCTGGTTGTTGGTGATGTCGGGTACGGCGTCTAAGGGCACGCGCATCATGCTCCAAACGCCGGCCGCGATCCAGACAAGCGTCATAAGTCCTATGACGAATTTGTGTCTGATGGAAAAGGAAATGATTTGATCAATCATAGTTAAGTTTTAAAAGAACACGGGAATACACTGCTTTGAGCAAAGCTCAAAGGCAGCCTTTCACGGACAGTCTTGTGTGTAAAAACTTAACTCAGAGGCGGGCCACGCAAAACGGCATGACCGAAGAAGGGTGTGGGAGGCAGGGGTTGGTCTTCTGCCCCGGGAAGATTCAGGAGAGATGATTGTTCTTCCTCATCAGAAGTGATGAGCGAGAGCAAGAGCACCGGCTTTTTGGCAAAGAGAAGTTTGAAAGATTTGCCGAAAGGCTTAACAGGCAACTGATGAGCTTCCACAAAGCCATCATCCGGAGCATGCGTCTCGGTGATGAGACAGATGAGGAAGTCCAAAAAGCTCTCATCGCAATGGTCTATGTGGGTGATGCAGCCCGTCTCCTTGGCGAGGGGCGAGAGGAGCGCATCCTCGCAAAGTGCGTGATGCTGATGCAAAACAGCCTGGCCCGCTTCGGCAGTTATGGCGCACTCATCCACGGCAGCCATGCCATGCGGCAAAAGGCTGTGCGCATAGCCGAGAAGGTAGGCCATGAGCAAGAGGAAAGAAGCGAGCGTGCGGCGGAGCTGCATGGATGGATGTGGATTTTGGGTTTGGAAATTTAGTTTAGAACGGGGTAAAGGTAGGGAAAGTTTGGGAATGGGGGGAGTTTCTTTTTAAAAATTATTGTTTACAACAGGCATGTCATGTCTCGCGCGCGCGTAATGCGTGTGCGCATACACGCGCGCATGCGCACGCGCGCGCGAGCCCCCACTTAAGTTGTTCGTTATCGTTTTTTAAACCGCCTCCCCGAGGAATTGCGCTTGCGCTTCTTGTGGTAGAAGGGCTTGCGACCGGAGCGGGAGGAGGACTTTTTGGCCGGAGGGCGGGCTGCTTCTTCATCTACGAAATCGTGCTCCTCAACTACATCTATGCGGAGTTTTATGAGCTTCTGGATGTCGCGCAGGTAGCTGCGTTCTTCGCCATTGCAGAAAGACAGGGCGATGCCGCTGGCACCTGCACGGCCCGTCCGGCCTATGCGGTGGATGTAGGTCTCCGGCACATTCGGCAGGTCGTAATTGACCACGTGGGAGAGGTCGGATACGTCAATGCCTCGCGCGGCGATGTCGGTAGCGACGAGGATGTTGGTTTTCCCCCGCTTAAAATTGCCGAGGGCTTTTTGGCGAGCCGACTGGGTTTTGTTGCCGTGAATGGCCTCGGCCTTATGGCCTTCGCGCCTCAGGATTTTCACGATTTTGTCGGCTCCATGCTTGGTGCGAGAGAAGACGAGGGTAGATTCCATGTCCATGTTCTCATCCTCAAGCAAATTGAGGAGGAGCTTGGATTTGTCTTTTTTGGCCACGAAATAGACAGATTGCTTGACGCGCTCGGCCGTAGGCTGCGCGGCTTTGATGGTTACGCTGACCGGATCAGTCAGAATGGCATTCGCCAATTCGACAATGGCTGAGGGCATGGTCGCCGAGAAGAACAACGACTGCCGCTTCGATGGCAAAGCTGCAATGATGCGACGGATGTCGTGAATAAAGCCCATGTCGAGCATGTGATCGGCTTCGTCCAGCACGAAATAGCGCACATCGCGCAGGGAGATAAAGCCCTGATTCATCAGGTCGAGCAAACGCCCGGGCGTAGCTACGAGAATATCTACCCCACGGCGCAAAGCCTGCACCTGTGTACCTTGCTTGACGCCTCCAAAGACCACGGTGTTGTACAGTTTGGTGTGCTTGCCATAAGCCGTAAAACTGGCGGCAATTTGCGAGGCCAATTCCCGCGTAGGCGAAACCACCAGGGCACGGATCTTTGCCTTTTGCCCCTTAGGCCGGGGGCCTTCTGCATACAATCCCTGTAAAATGGGAATGGCAAAAGAGGCCGTTTTGCCGGTGCCCGTTTGGGCACAACCCAGCAAATCTTTACCGGCAAGAAGGTGAGGAATGGATTGCTCCTGGATGGGCGTTGGGTGAGTGTATCCCCTGCTCTCGAGCGCTTTCAGAATGGGAGAAATCACTCCCAGTTGTTCAAAAGTCATAAAAATAGAGTCGCTTATGCCGCAAGTAGCACGCCCTTTGGCGAATGACTACCGCGCCATAAAGTAAAAAAATGGTCGGAAAAAAGCCTACGGCTTTTTGTCCGGCCTCTGTGCGGCCTCAAAAAGCAGTGAGAACTCTTGGGCATTTCTCACGAAATGCACTTGTAACAACCTTTAGCGGGGCAAAGGTACGGAAATTTTTGGGATTTTTAGTTTTTTGGGGGGGAGATTGCGGGAGAAACGAAAAAGCACTGTTTGCAATAGACATGTCATGTCTTACAGACATGACATGTCTCTCGCGCGCGTAACGCGCGCACACACGCGCACGCGCGCGAGAGCCCCCACTTAACCGTTTGTAAACGTTTACACCACACCTCACAAACCTCCAAAGCCCCTATCTTTGCATCAAACCGCCGGAACTCCACCCCATCGCCCGCCGCGCCGGCCGAATGGGGATGAAAACATGCGCAAGGACAAGCAACAAAACGCCATGCCACGCGAAATTTTAAAAAAGTACTTCGGCTACGACGCCTTCAGGCCCCTGCAGGAGGAGGTCATTACTGCCATCTACGAAGGGCGCGACTGCCTCGTGATCATGCCCACCGGCAGTGGAAAATCGCTTTGCTATCAGATTCCCGCCATCGGACTGCCGGGGACGGCCATCGTCGTCTCACCACTCATTTCCCTGATGAAAGACCAGGTGGATGCCCTGCGCACGGCCGGCGTCAAAGCGGCTTATCTCAACAGCTCGCTGGAGTATGCCGAGCAAAGACGCGTGGAAAACGATTTTCTCGATGGCAAACTCGACCTGCTCTATGTCTCTCCGGAAAAAATCAGCGCTGCCAACGGCTTTGGCTTTTTTCATCGCGTCAAGATCAACCTCTTTGCCATAGACGAGGCGCATTGCATCTCCACCTGGGGGCACGACTTCCGGCCCGATTACAAAACGCTGCAGGGTATCAAAGAAAAATTCCCCGGCATCCCCGTCATTGCCCTGACAGCTACCGCCGACCGCGTAACGCGCCGCGACATCGCTCAACTGCTCCGCTTGCAGGAGCCCGCCCAATTCATCGCCTCTTTTGACCGGCCCAACATCTATCTCGAAGCCAGGCCAGGCCAACAACGCATTCCGCAAATCATCTCCTTCATCGAAAACCGTCCCAACGAAGCCGGCATCATCTATTGCCTCAGCAAAAAAAGCACAGAGCAGCTCGCCATCAAATTGCGCAAGCGCGGCATCAAAGCCGAGCACTATCACGCAGGCATGAATCCCGAAGACCGCAGCAAAGTGCAAGAGGCCTTCCTCAAAGACGAAATCTCCGTCGTCTGTGCTACCGTGGCCTTTGGCATGGGGATTGACAAATCCAACGTCCGTTGGGTCATCCACTACAACATGCCCAAAAACATCGAGGGCTACTACCAGGAAATCGGACGCTCCGGACGCGACGGCCTGCCCGCCCATGCCCTGCTCTTTTACAGCTATGCAGACATTCGCGTCTGGAGAGAAATCATTTCCGAAATTGAAAACCGCGAATTTGCTGAAATTCAAAGAAACAAACTGGAACGCATGATGCAGTTCGCAGAAGCCGTGAGCTGCCGCCGGCGCATCCTGCTCACCTACTTCAACGAAGACAAAGCTGAAAACTGCGGCCACTGCGACATCTGCAAAAACCCGCCCCGCCATATTGACGGTACACTCATCGCACAAAAAGCACTCTCCGCCGTCTATCGCCTCAAAGAAAGCGTTGGCCTCAACATGCTCATTGACGTGCTCCGGGGCTCACAACGCAGAGACATCTTCCTAAACAACTATCACCTCATCAAAACCTACGGCAAAGGCAAAGACCTCTCCTTCGAACAATGGCGCAACTACCTCCGCCAACTCATCAACCTCGGCTATCTCGAAATGGCCCCCGATGAAAAAATGGTGCTCAAACTCACCCCCGCCAGCAATCGCGTACTCTTCGAAAAAGAACAGGTGCAGCTCGTGGACATGCAAACCGCCCGCGAACACCTCGCCCGCGAAAAAGCCGCCGCCAAAGCACGCCAAAAATCCCCGCGCCAACGTGCCCGCAACCAACTCTTTGAACACCTGCGCGAACTGCGCATGAAACTCGCCCGCGAAAAAAACGTGCCCCCCTACGTCATCTTCTCCGATGCCAGCCTCGAAGAAATGGCCGCCAAAGCCCCCACCTCCCTCGAAGCTTTCGCAAACATCTCCGGCGTAGGTGAAATGAAACTCAAAACCTACGGCCCCGTCTTCGTCCAAGCCATCGAAGAGTTCATCGCACAAACGGGCTTCAAACCCGACCCGCCAACAGCCGAACCCATAGTAGCACCCCTTTGTGAACCCAAAAAATCCTCTGCAGAAATAACACTTGAGCTATACCAACAAGGACTCAGCCTGCACGAAATTGCCGAAAAACGAGGATTCGTCCCCGCTACCATCTTCGCACATTTCGTCCAACTCATCCAAAACGGCGAACACATAGACACCTCCGACCTCATCTCCGAAGAAGAAACCCAAAAAATCATAGCCGCCCAGGAACAACTCCAGGCAAGCAAACTCAAAGAGCTGTTCGAACACTTCGATGAAAAAATACCCTATGAAAAACTGCGGCTTGCACTGGCGCTTAAGGAGAGGAGGGAGAGTGTGGGGTCTTAAACACTACACACCCCCTCCGAATACTCCCACAACCTCCTCGCCATCTCTTCATCCCGCGCCTGGGGGACGAGGTTGCGCTTGCGCTGCTTGTCGTCGTAATAGCCGCCGCTTTGGCCTTTGATTTCCGGCGCTGTAGCGAGGAAAAGTGAAGTGCGGGCGCCGCGCTCCGGTGAGATCAACAAGGGGGTTAAAAGGCGCCAGCCTAAATTCGTGTACCAATTGCTGTGTTTGGTCGCTATGGGCGTGCGCACGCCTCCCGGATGCAGGCAGTTGGCTGTAATGTCCGGAAAGCGGCGGGCGTGCTCTACGGTGAAGAGCACATTGGCCAACTTCGATTGCCGGTAAGCACGAAAGCCCTTGTAAACGCCTTTTTCCTCCCGAAAGCTATCGAAATCTATCTGCCCCTGAATGTGTGCCACGGAAGAAACCACCACGAGGCGCGGGTCCTCAGACTGAGCCAGGCGTTCGCGTAGCAAATGCGTCAGCAAAAAATGACCAAAGTGATTGACCCCTATCTGCATCTCAAAGCCGTCTTCCGTCTTCTGAAAATCAGAAGTGTAAATGCCGGCATTGTTGATGAGCACATCCAAACCTTCCTGCTGCTCCAAAAAGGATTTGGCGAAAGCCCTGACAGAACGAAAAGAAGCCAAATCCAAAGTCATGGGAATGAGCTCTCCCGAACCCGTAAGCCGCTGCAACTCCTTCGCTGCCCGCTCGTTTTTTTCGGGATTGCGAGAGGCCATAATCACTCTCCATCCCTGCGCTGCCAAAGCTTTCGCCGTAGCGAAACCGATACCCGAACTCGCACCCGTAACAATCGCCGTTTTCATATTCAAATTTTTCGTTGAGCCCGCAAAACGAGCAAAATAATAGACAACACCAATATTCCGGCAGCGCCGCCAATGCGCAGCCAGCGCTCCCGCTCTGCCCGTAAAGAGCTCTCTACAAAATAAGCGTTGGCCTTATTCGGAGAACCTTCGCCTTCGCGCATTTCCCAGTTTTCCGGGTCGCCATTGTCCAAAGTGGGCAACAACAAATCCAACGAAAAAACCGTGTCCGCAGGAGGCAACTCGTAATCCACCACATCCACCAAAGCGCCATCGGGAGCGTAAAGCGCAATGTGCTCGCGGCGTTTATTCAAACCAAATACAAAATCGCCCACAAAATTATAAGACTCGGGGAAAGTCGCCTTAAAGCGCTCAGCATCCTGACACAACACCAGATACTCCCGCGCGCCAATGCTCGCTTCGGGTATCTCAAAAGTATGTTTGCTGTCTTCCAACAGCCATCCCTCCAGCTTTACAATCTTGTCTGAGCGGTTAAATAGCTCAATCCAATCACCTGCACTTTTATTGTTGCAACTAATTTCATTGACGATCAACACATCCTGCA
>WGBN01000495.1 GCA_015494245.1 Saprospiraceae bacterium
GTTGCGGGCCAGGCCGGAGATTTTGCTGCTCACCACCGGCACACTTTCGTGCGAAGCCGCAAATTTCAGAGCGCGTACCGTTTCGCGCATGGTTTTCTCGAATTCCTCTTCCGATTCCTTGCCTTCGGCTCCGTAATCCAGAATGGTCTGCACCTGATACCTGTAGAGTTTTTCGATGGTGCGGGAGGTCTCTTCCAGACTCGTGCCCCCGCAAAATTGGCGGAAGACTGTATTTTTTATGAGCCTTTCGGCAAATGGCAGCCGCAGACGCACGGCCCACACGGCCAGCGTTGAGCCCAACGCGACGAGCCAGGGTTTGTTCATCATCCGAAACAGCCAAAGCGCTCTGCGCAAGTCGGCATCGCTCTTGTACTTAAAGGCGATTTCGGTATTGGAAAAGTCGGGCAGGATAAGACGGCCATTTTGGCGGTCGGGAAACTGTGCTACGGCTTCCTCAATGAGTTTTCCCAATTCTTCCCGTTTGGGATCGACGGGTTTACCTTCGTCTTTCATTGTTGTGGTTATCAGTTAGTCGAATGATGCAGGGTTTACCCGGTTCTTACCGTAGCCCAAATATACGGTCTTTTGACCAAATGCGCCAAGAAGCATCTGCCTGCAGCTCCAACATCCTCAATCCATTGAGCACACGGGCCCCGGCCAGGCGGCCGCGCGCGAGAAAACGGGTCTCCGCAGGCCTGTAAATCAGGTCATACAGCAGATGCCCCGGCCCCAAAGCCTCGTAAGGAATGGGCGGCAAAGCTTCCACCAGGGGGTGCATACCAAGCGGCGTGGTGTTGACAATAAGCGGTATCTCCCGCAAAAGTTCCGGGCTCAAGGCCTCATAAGTCAGCACCAACTCCTCGCTTTCAGCTTCGGCCCGGGCCGGCTCAGAGGAAAAAAGCGCAGAGGCAATTGCCTCTCCGGCTTGCAGCACACGCCCCTCCCCTCCGCTTGCCCGGCGCGAGACTTTTGCATAGCGCACCCCCATTTGCCGCAAGGCAAAACAAACTGCCCGAGATGCGCCCCCCGTACCCAAAACCAAAGCCCGCTCAGGGCGAAAATCCGGAAAACGCTCCTCCAAAGCAGCCCTGAAACCATAGGCATCGGTATTGTAACCCCTCAAACGCCCGCCGGCGCGGATGTCCACCACATTCACGGCTCCTATGACCCGCGCCTCCTCTGACAGCTCGTCCAGAAAAGGAATCACAGTCCGCTTATATGGAATTGTAACATTAAAACCCCACAGCTGCGGTTGCTCCTTTAAAAGCGCAGGCAAATCTTCTATGGCTTCCAGGGGAAACAAGTCGTATTGCAAATGCGTCAAACCCAATGCATCCCACTTGCTCCGAAAATAAGCAGGAGAAAAAGAATGGCTCAATGGCCGCCCGATGAGGCCGAGCTGTGACATTTTTAAGTTTTTTATGTTTTAACCGATTTTAAAATTCGCCCGCGACATTGCACGGACGCGGGCTGAAGCCCGCGGTACTGTTGGCGGGCTGAAGCCCGCCCAACTAAACGCTAAACACTAAACGCTAAACGCTAAACACTAAACCATCAACCATCAACCTCCAATTTCCCCATCCCCCACACCAACAACACTCCCAACAACATGGCCCCGATCCCCCACCACAGCATGGGGTCGCCATCGAATTGTGCGGGCAAGACGGGTTTGCTGAGGAGTGGGACTTCTTCGCCCCGGCTGTTGATGCGGGTGGAGAGGATTTGCTGCCAGGGCCATATTTTGTAGAGCGAACCCAACATGAATCCCGCGAGCAGGGCATACATCTGTTGATGCCAGTGGTGCAGCAGGTAAGAAAGCAAATGAGAGAAAAGCACCAAGCCTGCCAACATACCAAGCCCGAAAACGGCAAGTATCTGAAAACTTTGCCAGCCCGGGCTGCTCAGGAAGTCCTTCACAGTTGGCAGTATGTAGCTGTACATGCCCAGCAACAAGAGAATGAAACTGCCCGAAATGCCCGGCAGCATTAAGGCCGACACGGCCAGGGCGCCGGAGAGGAAGACAAACCAAAGTGCCTCCTTGCCGGAAGAGGGCGTGGCCATGACAATGCCCAAAGCCACCGCAGCCCCGAGAGCCAAAAAGAGCAATTGCCGCAGACCAAAGGCCGATTGGCTGCCTACGTAAACCACAGAAGCCAAAATCAAGCCAAAGAAAAAAGACCAAAGCGGAACCGGATAATGCTCCAACAAATAAGAGATGCCAAAGACCCCCACCACCACGCCTGCCGACATGCCGGCCAAAAGAGTGAAGAGAAAAGTGCCGTCTATGCGCTTCCAAACGCCCCGAAAGCCCTCCTCTTTCCAGGCCTTAAACAAGCCTCCATCAAAGCCCTTAATGGCATCTATAAGCCGGTCGTAAATACCGGTAATAAAAGCGATGGTACCTCCCGACACGCCGGGCACGACCTCGGCCATACCCATAGCAGCTCCTTTAAGAAGCAGCGAAACAGCTGTTTTTTTACTCATAAAAAAGAAATCAAAAACTACAAAAACAAAGCTAACAAAAAAGTGATTACTGTAGCGACAAATCCCAGCATAAAGATGTTGTAAGAGATGTTGAGATAATTGTATTTTTTCTGCAAGACCAGACCCAGGTTGTAGAGGTCTCGCACCAGATTGGTGTAGAGCAGCTCTCCGCTTTGAAACATTTCATCTACAGCCTGCTCGTAATCCTCTATGGGGCGGGCGACGAACTTGCCGAAAAAGACCAGGTTCTTCTTGTAGTCCTCCATCTCGGGCATTTGCCGAAAGGCAGTTACTTTAGGGCGTGCAGAGAGCACGGCAAAGATCAGGGAAGTCAGGCCCGTAATGAGAAAGATGACTACCGGCATGAGAATTTCGGGCTGGCTTTCGGTGATGTTTTTGTAGGAAATGATGGAGATGAGCACACTGATCAGGATGGCGTTTACACTGATCATGATGTGGGCTTTGTTGTCGGCGATAGAGCTGAGGTTGATGTGGTTGCGGTAGTTGGCTCTGAAAAAAGTCTGTATGCCCGAGGAGGGAATTTTGCGTTCGATTTTCTGAAACTTGCGCAGTGCTTCGGTCTGTTGGCGGGCCCCCTTGCGCAATTCGCGTTTAAGCCAGAGCAGGTGTTTGGCCCGTAGCGGTTCGTATTTCAATTTGGCGAAAGCCGTATAATAACGCAAATTCTCCAAATTGCGATACAATTGCTCTTTTTCGGCAGCCACATCAACTTCTTCACCACTGAGCAATGTTTTTTCAAGCAAGCAGTAGGGCCATTCTTCGGGCAGTTCCGGGCCAAAGCGGGCGGCGAGGTAACCGTCGGCCAGGACTCTTTGCGTCTTGCCTTCCACAGCGCGCGCACCGAGCGAAGCGTGGAAATGCCGCAATAAGTCCAGCGTCTGATTTTGCAGCTCTTCCGGGCAAGCGGCCTCCTCCAGCAAGAGCTGCAAATCGGCCAGGCGGCGGGGCGTGGGAGGGGCTTTCGCCAAATCGGAAAAATCCGAAGCAGTTGGCATGTGCAACAACCAACCTGCCAAAAGCACGGCTGCCAAGTCGGCATCACTTAAGGCCTCGCCCCGGCCAATTTCTTCCATGCGCAAAATGCTGCGGCGGGCCAGAGCAAAATTGCGATACACCCTGCGCGCATCCGCATGGTGGTTGAAGGCCTCGAGCAGCTGTGCTTCCACCCCCTTCAACAAGGCGTCAAATCCGGCCTGCTCATCAGCTATGTGGCTAAACTCCATAGACATCTGTTTTCAAGGCGAAAGTTACAACTTTTCAAGAAACCCCCTGCATTTCATTTTTTTTGCTTACCTTTGGGCAAATTCTGCATCACATCAGGTGCAGCACACTCTCAGAAGGGAAAGTCAGGCTACTTTCTAAACCTTTAAACACAAAACATCATGTCTATAGATTTCAACAGCCTCCTTCAGGGGCAACTCTCAGAAGACCTCATTGAACAATTCAGCCAGCAACTGGGCGGTGTAGAGAAGGAGAAGACGGCCACGGCGGCCACGGCTATAGTTTCTACCCTGACAGCAGCTTTGGCGCGCAACGCTTCCAAGCCCGAAGGGGCTGAAGCCCTTGCCAATGCCTTAGAGCGCGACCACGACGGCAGCATATTGGACAACATCATGGGCTTTATCGGGGGCAATCAGGAGCCCGAGCCTGCACAGAGCAAGGCCTTAGACGGCATGGGCATCCTCAGCCACTTACTCGGCGATAAGCAGAATACTGCCGTTTCCATGATCAGTCAACTCAGCGGCCTGGGCGGCGAACAGACCAACAGCCTTATGAGCATGCTCGCGCCCGTAGTCATGGGTGCCCTCGGCCGTCAAAAACGCCAGCAGGGCCTCGATGTGGGCGGACTGGTCTCGCTGCTCTCCGGCGGCGTGTCGCAAAGCAAATCTCAAAACCCCATGCTCAACATGGCTATGAGCTTCCTCGACAGCGATGGCGACGGCAGCATCATGGACGACATCGGAGGCATGGGCGTCAACCTCCTCAAAGGCTTTTTTGGTAAAAAATAAATCCACTTTACATGAAGACAGCAGCCCCTCAGAGCTGCTGTCTTCTTATTTACACCTATGACGTTCCAAGAACTCGGCTTACACGATCAAATCCTGGAAGCCATCTCCTACAT
>WGBN01000496.1 GCA_015494245.1 Saprospiraceae bacterium
CGCCCTATGTGCGCAGCATGAAAAACAGCCGTGGAGAAACCATCTACTGGGAAGCCTACAACGCCGCCGTCCAAATGCAGGCCGGACAAAAAGAACTACTCATCTACAAAAAATCCAGGCTGGTGCCCGGCGCCGAGTTCCTGCCTTATCGAAAACTGCTCTTCTTCTTCAAACCCCTGGTGGATAAACTCGGCGGCAGCATAGGCGGCTACGCAGCCCAGGAAAAACGCACGCCCTTCTCCGCCAAAGAAAACGGCTGCAAAGTCGGCACCCAAATCTGCTACGAATCCATCTACGGCGAATTCTCCACCGGCTATGCCCGCGAAGGGGCCAACCTCCTCTCCATCATGACCAACGACGGCTGGTGGGACAATACCCCGGGCCACCGGCAACACCTCTGGTTCGGTCGCCTGCGGGCCATCGAACTGCGCCGCGACATCGCCCGCTCGGCCAATACCGGCATCTCTGCCTTCATCAACCAGCGGGGAGACATCTCCCAGGCAACACCCTACGGCCAAACCGCCGTCATCAAAGCCAAACTCAACCCCAACGACCAACTCACCTTCTACGCCCTGCACGGCGATGTCATCGGCCGCCTCGCAGCCTTCGTCAGCCTGCTCTTTCTCCTCAAAGCCCTGGTCGAAAGCTTTATAACAAAAAGGACATAACCTGAAACAATAAACTGATTTTAACATTTAGCCCCCTCCGTCATCCCTCTCCCCAAAAAGCGTTATACCTTTGTGTTTTTAAACGACAGCCCATGCGAAACATCTTACTGCTACTCTGCTTCATCAGTACATTCAGCATCTCAACTCAGGCACAAAGCGAGCTCAAACGCGTACACATCCCCTACAATGCCCGCCTCGCGCAGAAAGCAGCCCGCGAATCCTTCCAAAAATCGCAAGACCCCTGCCCGCTCTTTGAACCGGGCACTTACTACCTCTCTTCCACGACCAATCTCGGCGGCTCCGCCATACTTTCCATCATAGACACCGCCGGCCTGGACGAGCCCGCCTGGCAGATACTCCCCGATTGCAGCGGTAGTTCAGCAGGCTCAGCCGAACTCGTCGGCGATACACTCGTGTACTCGCCCTCGCCTTTTGTAAGTGGCGGACGCGACACCGTCTGCGTAGAGCTCTGCGATGCTTCCGGCAACTGCGACACCCTGGTTTTTCCCCTCGTCGTCAGCCGGAATGGAGAGCGCTTCCCTGTGTCGCCCGTGTTTCTGCAACCCGAAGAACTGCTGCCGGAGTATTGCCTCAACATCCTCTCTCTGCCCGGACAGCCCGTTTGCAGCTTCTTCGCAGACTGCCCCGATGAATACGCCGGCGAAGGCCAACAACAATACTGGCAAACCGGTTTGGACTGCATCGGCTATCAGGCAGCCCGATTCGCCGGCACGGATACCGTCTGCTTCGTAGTCTGTGATGAGTACGCCGTCTGCGACACCTTTGAAATTCCCTTCGTCATCCAGGGCGATACCCTGGCACTGCCTTTCTTTGATGACTTCAGTTATGCAGGGCCTTATCCCGACAAAAACTACTGGTTGGACAAGGCCGCCTACATCAACGACGATCTGGCCAAAGACCCACCCTCCGTCGGCATGGCAACCCTCGACGGCTTAGATGCCGGCGGGCGCCCCTACCCCACTTCGGGCAAAGCCGACCTGCTCACCTCCAATTACATAGACCTCAGCGCTCCCCAGGGAGACGTTTACCTCAAGTTTTACCTCGCTCCCAAAGGCTACGGCCTGCTGCCCAATCCGGGCGACTCCCTGCTGGTACAATTTCGAGCTTCTAATGGAACGTGGAACACCGTGGCTGCCTATCCCGGCATTGATGTGCCTGTGGACTCCGTGCCTCCCTTCAGCTTCCACGCCATACCCGTAACGGGCGGGCAATATCTGTATCGCGGATTTCAGTTTCGCTTTGTCAGCTTTAGCTCCCCACCCGGCATCTACGACCTCTGGCATGTGGACTACGTCTGGCTCAACGACCAAAGCGCAGCCGACAGCACCTTCACAGACCTCGCCTTCACAGAGGAGCCCCCGCTTCTGCTCAAGCGCTATTCCTCCATGCCGCTGCGCCAATTCAGGGATTTTGTGTCGGAAGAACTGAACATCGCACCCATGCCCTCGCATTTTTACAACCACTTCGACAACACCGCCACCATAGCCGAATCGGCCATCAGCCTGCGGGAGTTGCAGACCGGCATCGCCTTCCCCGGCATGGAAAACGTGGTGGATGGCCTGGACGCCAACATCCCTCCCGCCGAGCATGTGCTCCGCGAAAAAGAACTCTCCGCCGGCACTTGGGGAGACTACCAGTCCATCCTCGCCGACGGCTTTGATGATCAGGAAGAAATCGAAGTGGAAGTTTCTTACGAATTTACGCTGGTCTCACAAGCTGCGCCCTTCTATCGCAACGACACCGTGCGTAGCATAACCACCCTCAAAAACTACTACGCCTATGATGACGGCACTGCCGAGGGCTACGTCGCCTTCAGCAATCCCCAGGAAGACAATCCCATGCTGGCCGTGCGCTTCCACACGCACTTAGAAGACAGCCTGCGCGCCGTGCAGTTTCACTTCCCCCATGTCAACGGCAATGCCGAAAGCCAGCTCTTCAACCTCAAAGTCTGGGTAGGCGAACTGGATGGCGAACCCGATTACGTGGCCAACTTCCTGCGCCCGAAATACGCCGACACCTACTACGACACCCTGCAGGGCTTCAGCACCTATCTGCTCCAGGACTACATCACCGGCGAACTGACCCCCCTCTACATCCCTGCCGATACCAATTTTTACGTGGCTTTCCAACAAGTAACCATCACCAACGAGGGCACGCCCATCGGTATGGATTTCAGCCGCGACCGCACATCCGAGTTCTTTGTAAAACTCTCTTCACAGTGGGAGCCCTTCCCCGATTTCCTGCACGGAGCGCTCATGGTACGCGCCCTCATGAACAGCGAAGAGCCCCTCAACAACACGGCAACTTCAGAGGTGCCTGTCAATGAGCCGGCTTTCACCCTATACCCCAATCCGGTTTGGGAGGGAGCGCCTTCTGTCAGATTGCTTTCGCAAAACGCCCAAGCGACCGCCACGCACTACCGCCTGACGGATATCACCGGCCGTACCCTGGCTTCCGGCAAGCTGTCCGAGGACCCGTCGGAATACATCCTGCCCCTGCCCGCTCATACGCGCAAAGGCTTGTACTTCCTCATCTTAGAAAGCCCCGGCAAGTGCCAAAGCCTGAAGTTGTTGGTGGAATGACAAACTAAAAATCGCTATACCCGCAGGCTATTTTTGGTAAACCGCGGCTTCATAGCCTTTGTTCTTCAACTCGCCTGCCAGTTCTTTGGCCGAGTCGTAATCGCCAAAGCGATCTACCAGCACTACGGCATACTTCCCACGGTCAAAGAGCACAACCTGTGCCTGGGAATAGCCCGCTCTTTGCAACGCACGCAGGCGGCGTTTGGCATTGGCCATGTACTTAAAAGTACCACCCAAGACGAGGTAATCGCCGGTAGCAGCCAACTCTTCTCCGTTGGGGTAACTTTCCTCTTCCTTGCCGGCAGCATCGCTGTCTTTCTTTCCGTAATCAATGCCTTCTCCATCCGATGCAGTAGCCGCAGAGGCTTCTCCCGCATCGCTGCCCTCCTCATCACTCCAGTAGATGGAATCCGCAGCCTCGGCATCTAAGGTGTCATCCTCGGCAAAGAGATCATCGCTGGCAAGCGTATCCTCCTCATCCATCAAGTCGGTATCCGTTGTGGCTTCGATAGAAGGCTCTCCCTTCTTGCCAAAGATGTCAGTGGTTTGCCAAAGCAACAGGCCAATGGCCAAAATACAAACGACGACAATAAAGATGGTAAAATAATCAAGACGAGACATAAGTTGATTTTTTGGTTGAACAGAACCTTTGTTTTCAGGTTTAGACTACCAAAGATAGGTGTTTTTTGGGAAATGGGGGTGCTTCGGGGGCGCTGCGCGTTCTAATGTGGAACGCTGCGCGTTCTAATGTGGGCGCTTCGCGCCTAATGTGGAGTGCTTCGCACTCTAATGTGATTTTACGCTCGCTTCGCATCGCGTGGTGGAAATAACCTCTCCGTGAACTCTCCGTGTACCCCGTATACCCCGTGTACCCCGTGTACTCCGTGTACTCCGTGGTAAAAAAAATGGAGAATGGAAAATGAACCAATGAGAATCCCAAGGACTCGGCTTCTTTTGAATGTCAATTAACGATTTTTGATTTTTGATTTAGCCCGACGATAGGATCGGGGTGCTGCCCTCGAGCCGGCCTCATAGGCTAAACG
>WGBN01000497.1 GCA_015494245.1 Saprospiraceae bacterium
CCTTTAGGGGCCGGGGGAGCGGGAGGCCTGAATGACGCGGATTTCAAAGCAAATTGCCCACCTTATATTTTATCATAGAGAGCATGGCAATTTCTTCGTTTTTCCCCGCGTACTCCGTGAGCGCCGTGGTAAAATTGATTCTTTCCAACTATAAACGATGCACAATAAACCAATTTCACCAATTCCACCACTTTCACCACTTTCACCAACAGACAACCGACAACAGACAACCGACAACCGGCAACACCCTCAAAAACTTCTTCGTCACAAACATCCGCGTGCTGTTCAACGACTCCAAAGCGTAGCCGCCAATGTGGGGTGTGATGATCAGGCGAGGGCTGCGTTTGGCGAAAGCCCACAAGACATTTTCCTCCGGTACGCTGCCGCTCCAGGAACTGTCTCCCTTCAACACATCTAAAGCGGCACCTCCGAGGTGGCCGCGCTCAAGCGCATCCAACAGCGCTTCTTCGCAAACCACCTCTCCACGGGAAGTGTTCACCAAAAAGGCTCCGGGCTTCATTTGTGCCAGTTTTCCGGCATCCATAAAATCTGCATTTTCTTCCGTGCCGGGGATGTGTAAACTCACGAAATCGCTTTGGGCCAGTAATTTTTCCAGACTGCTTTTTTCAATGCCCTCAGGCAAATTTTGCAGCTGCCGCTCATCGGTATCGAAAACCAATACGCGCATGTAAAAGGCTTGTGCATAGCGTGCCACCAGGCGCCCCAGACGACCATAGCCGATGATGCCCAGGGTATTCCCGCTCAACTCCCTGCCGAGAAAAGGTTCCCGCTCCCAACGCCCCGCCTCCACAGCCCTCGTGGCCGCAGGCAGGCGCCGGATGAGTGCCAGCAAAAGCGCTATGGTGTGCTCCGAAGTGCTGCGAATGCTCTGTAAATACTCCGTCTCGCCCTTCAAACTGATGAGCCGAATATCGCGCTCAGCAGCAGCCTCCAGGTCTATGTGGTTCAAACCCGTCGTGGGCGTTACCAGGTATTTTACAGTTGGAGCCGCATCCATCATCTCAGCCGTAAACGACAGGCCGAGTCGCAAAAAAACGGCGTCATAAGGCTTGGCAAGTAGCGCACGCAACAGTTCTGCATCGGAATGGAGCTCTACGTAATCCACTTCCCCTGCCGATGCCAACAGCTCTCGCACCTCTTTTCCGTAACGCCTCGGTTCCAAGTGCAAAATTTTCATTGTCCCTGTATTTGTCCCCGGAGCATGAGAAATTCTGCATAGTGAAAGTCGGAGAGGGAATCTATGTTTACAGCCCGCTCGGGTTCTATGAGGAGTGCGCGGCAGTCGGCGCCTTTAAAGGAGTTTTGCAAAAGCACCTCCCTGCGCGTCAGATAAATATCGCCGGAGCGAATGTACATGGGCTGCAATTCCTGGCGTGGCTGATTTTCGTAGGCCTCGCAAAAAGGAGGGTCTATGAGGCGATCCCCCGAAAGGTATTTCATGCGGGCTGGATGAAAAGGCCCCACATCTGTTACGCTGATCACGCTGTCGGCACCGGTTTCTTCAAGCAGCTCAATAGCCTTGTCAATGTCTGAGGCCAGGCGAAAAGGCGTGGTTGGCTGCAACATCATCACGGCATCGTACTCTTGCCCTTCCTGTGCTTCCACCCACCCCAAAGCGTGCAAAACCACCGGCAAAGATTTGGCCTTATCTGTAGCCAATTCTGCGGGCCTCATAAAAGGCACCTCTACGCCCGCAGCCCGCCCGACCTCTGCAATGCGCGGATCATCGGTAGATAAAACAACTCGCGTAAGCAACCGGGCCGCCAAAGCCTGCTCAACCGTGTAAACCAACAAAGGCTTACCCGCCAAAGGCCGAATGTTCTTGTCGGGAACGCCCTTAGAGCCGCCTCGCGCGGGAATGATTCCCAATACTCTCATACTCAACGCTCAATTGATTATGAATAAAAAACGCTCGCAAAACAGCAAAGTCTCTTCCTTCGCGACTTCGCAACTTCGCCACTTTGTGACTTTGCGACTTTGCGACTTCGCGGCTTTGCGAGAACGAATGCTAAACGGTTCGCAAAATTTTGGAATAGAGCTATCTCTGAAAACTCAAGGCCGCCCGCTCCCCCTACCCCTAAAGGGGCGCCCAAAACTCAACCCCAAATACACACAATCCCCTGCTGCCAACACCTCTTCCGGCTCGAACAACCTCCAGGCATCAAACACCAGTGGAGGCGCGCTCATTAAAGGTAGTACTTCTTCAAAAAGGGTGTTGCGATAAGACCTGTGGTTGTTCAAAAAAAGCACAGCATCGGCATTTTTATAGCCTTCCGGCAAATCCACCGGCGACAAGCCAAAGGCTGCAATCTCTTCCTTTGAAGCTACGGGGTCGTGTGCTCGCACTTCCACGCCCCTTTGCAACAATTCATGCGCAATTTCAATAGAAGTGGAGTTTCTCAAATCGCCCGTTTCCGGCTCACCCTTAAAGGCCAGGCCGCAAACCAGCACGCTGCGCAAATCTTTTTCCATTTGCCGAAAGGTATCAAACAATCTTTTAACAACAAAGCCGGTCATCTGCTCATTGATGCTTCTTCCATGCAGGAAAAGGGGCTGTTCGATACCCGCCTTTTGAGCTGCAGCTGAGAAGATGTAAGGGTCTTTGGTCAGGCAGGGGCCGCCGACGCCCGGGCTGGGCAGGGGAATGGGGTTGCGCGGATACCCCTGATTGGCGGCCTTGATGGTGCGCACAATGTCCACATTGTAATGGGCTGCCAGCTGCGCGACCTGATTGGAAAAGCTAAAAACCAAATCCCGAAAACTATTGTTGAGCAACTTGGCAATTTCAGCCTGCTCCAAAGAATCCAGGCGCACAATCGTGGGCGTAATGTCTCGAAACATGGCTGCCGTAGCCTCCACGCTCTCCTCTGTCAGGCCGCCGATGAGCTGGGGGAGATTGCGCAACTCCTCCAGGGCCTTGCCTTCGGCCGTGCGCTCGGGAGCAAAGGAGAGAAAAAAATCCACACCTCCTTTCAAGCCCGATTCCCGCTCCAATATGGGAAGCACTACTTCGCGCGAACTTCCCACCGGTACCGTAGAGCGCAAGACCACCAAATCACCCCGCCGAAGGACACGCCCCACCATTTCGGCAGCGCTCTCCAAATATCTCAAATCGGGTTTTTTATGACCGTCTCCCGAAAGTGGCGTACCTACCGCAATGATATAGACTTCCCCATCCTCAGGCATTTCCGAAACGGGAAAAAAGTGATGATTCAACTGCCTGTGAAAAATCACATCCAAACCGCGCTCGTGAATGTGAGCGCGCCCCTGCTGCAATTGCCCAATCAGTCCGGCTTGCACGTCAAAACCACTTACGTAAAAACCGTGTTCAGCTAAAACCAAAGCTAAGGTGAAGCCCACATATCCCATCCCCAGCACCACAATGTGCCGGTGCAAGGCCACGCGCTGCTCCCACAATTGGTGGTAGGGGAGCACCCGCTGTGGTCTTCGCTCTTCGTCCACCAACACAATTTTTCCGAGAAACCGCCGGCTCTTGCGTCCGGAGGCCTTGAGCTTTTCCGGCAGCGCTTCGAGGATTTGCCGGAAGGAATAATGCTCCGGAAAAAATATGGGCGAAGCATTCATCACCTGCCGGGCCGGCAAATCAAAGCTGTGATGCCTGGCGCTGGCCCGCCGGATGTCGCCATCGGTAATGGTGCCAATCAAGCGGCCCTCCGGGTCTGTAACCAGCGCAATACCTGCGGGCAAGCCCTGTTTGACTGCCTGCTCCAACTGCAGCATCACATTGAGCAAGGGCATGTCAGGCCTTACGCAAAGAAGCTCTAAAGGGTTTTTGGATTTCATTTTTGGGGTATCTTAAAAGACTACGCGCGCAATCTATCCAACAAAAAACGGGCTGCACCTTCTATTCCGTCTAAGGGCTGTTCGCGCAGGCAGGAGTGATATCTCCGGAGGTTTTTGTCTCGTAGCGCTTCCAACACGGCCGGCAACACTTTGCCCTGAGCGACGTCTATGCCCAGCCCTAATTCCTCAATCCGGCGACCGAGGTATTCCATTTCCACATTGCCCGCTTCGTACACGGCAAGAACGGGCGTTCCGGCCTGCACGCAATCGGTCAGCGTTCCCACTCCCGGCCGGCAAATCACCAGCTCGGCAGCGTGGAAATCTTCGGGGGCAAAGCCAAAAGGTTCTGCTTTGGCACAGCCCGCTTTTCGGGCTTCCGCCAGCAAATCGCCGGCTGTCAAAAGGGAAGAAAATCCGGCTTTCGCCAAATCCGATACGGCTTGCAGCAGCAACTCCCGCGCCTTGCCCGTTCCTCCGCCCAAAATGGCTATGCGGGTTTGGGTTGCAGGCCTGATTTTTTTCTCCGGCATGCGTTTGCCTTGAGCGAAAAAACCCAACCCCACCGCCTCGGTCAAAGCCCTTACCGAAGGCATCGCCAGACGCTCCACACAGAGCATGGGCGGGCGGTGCTTTTCCAGCAAAACCCGCTCTCTACGCACAAATTCCTGTACAGCAGCCTCCGCCGGATAGGCCTTTTCCAACACATCGCTCCAAAGAAAATTCCCCGACAAAACGGCATCCGGACGATGTGCCAAAACGCCCGCGAGATTATCACTCAAGACGACTTTGGCCTCTTGAAAAGCCGGTAAATCCTCTAACAAAGACTCCCAACTCAAAAGACTGCCATCCCGATAAGCCTCCGCTTCCAATTCCCAGCGAACGCCCTTGACGCCCTCCGGAAAAAAATGCCAATTCCACTCCGGATGCGCCAACTTCGCCCAGCCCCTCAAACGCTCCCTCGCCCCCGCCGGAGCCAACAGACTGACCTCTAAAGCGGACTCAAGCTCGCTCAAAGCATGCAAAACCCCCACCACGCGCTTAAAATGACCGAGACCATTGGGGCAGATGAGTGCGAAGAGTTTCAAATGAAAACAGTTCTATGAAATAACTTCTATCGTAAACTCATCCACTTCTCTCTTTTCTGAAGAAAAATTGACCCCTACAAGGATGAGTTTTTTGCCCGTATCGCGATACTTATCTGCATAGCCTCTGCTTTTGAGCTGCTCTAAGGCTTCCTCAGCTGAACGGTCTAATTTAAACTCAAAGCAATAGACCTTATCATCAAACTCCACAATGGCATCGGCACGGCCGCGGGCGGTATTGACTTCGCTCTGTACATCTAAACCCATGTATTTGAAAAAGAGATGAATGACGGCATGGTAAAAGCGCTCTGCCTTTTGATGCAATTGATATGGCAGACTGTAGAGCAGAATGTTGAAAATTTCCCTGACCTTTTCCAGATTTCCCTTCTGTAGAGCATCGGCAACATCTAAGGCATAAGAGCGCACCTGGGTAGCCGAGGTATTGCTGAAGGCATGTACCAAATACTCTAACATGGATTTTTTTACTTCTCGATTGGGGTAACCCAAGACATAAATCTCTCTACGCTCATCGTATTTTTTGATGGTCAGGTAGCCCGTCTGAAACAGCAGCGTGATGATATCTATATGCTCAATGTCAAAGGAATCAAAAGCCGTATCACCTACCCTGATGCCGTCAAAATCATAATAGGCTTCTTTGCGAATCAGGTTTATCAGAAAGGTCGGCGTCGCAGTTTTAAAC
>WGBN01000498.1 GCA_015494245.1 Saprospiraceae bacterium
CCTCCACCCAGCGCCAGATAAGTACATCGACCCGAGGCTGCTTTGCCGAGCACGAGCGCCTCACCGGCTTCCACAAAAAAACTGCAAAACATGGGCGTCGGAACGCCCGCCAACAAGGGCTGCATATCGGCTCCCGTCAGAGCCACCCAAGCCGGAGCATGAAAGGCAAGCACGGGACCTTCTAACAGGCATTCCAACAGAGGTGCATGGCGTCCGTTACCGACGAGCCGGTTAGCCAGGGCCGCGGCCTCAGCATCCATAACACCCCCGGGGGCAACGCCATACCGCCGGAAGCCCGCCCGCCCCGTATCCTGTATGGTGGAGTACATACCCGCTTTCAGCACTTCAATCATACCATTGCTTTTGCAGAGGGTACCGGCCTGCCTGCCAGAGGGCTTGCTGAGCTTCAAACTCTCGTTTGCCGATGGGCACAAAACGCAGTACATCGCCCGGGCGGAAGGGGGAGGGCCTTTCTTCCCGCAGCTGAAAAAGCCCCACCGGTGTGCGCCCGATGACGTTCCAGCCCGCCGGTCCGGGCAGAGCGTATATGCCGGTTTGCCTGCCTCCTATGGCCACGCTGCCGGCTGCCACCCGTGTCCGGGGCTTGCTGCGGCGCGGCTGATGCAGACGCTCATCCGGCTCGCCCAGATAGACAAAGCCCGGCATAAATCCCAGCATATACACCGGATAGGAACGGGCTGAATGCCATTCAACCAGGCGCTCTTCGCTCACACCCCGCTCTTCTGCCATTTGACGCAAGTCGGGGCCAAACGAGCCTCCATAACAAACAGGAATTTCCCACGTTTTAAATTTCATCTGTTTTTGGCCTTTCGCCTGCCTCCTCCCGGAGGGCAAATGGGATGCCGTCTTCGGCAGCAGAGGCAGTAAATCCAGAACAGCGCTTTTTAATTTGGCGAAAGCCCAAAAAGAAGATTCGTAAAAAACGGCCAGGGAGGCATAAGCAGGCAGCGTTTCCCGTATGCCTTTCGGCAAATGCTCTTGCAGCAACCGCTCCAGGGCCAGCACCTGCCAAAGGATTTCAGGGGCTATGCGCTGTTCAAACTCGATGAGTAGAGCGTCAGAGGACAGGGCTTTGATATTAACATTTTTTTTCATCCTATAAGCAAAGATATAAAATGAAACCCATATATTTGTGATCTACATTTACGATCACCCTATAAAAGCACTTTTATGGAAAACAAAAAAATCCTCCTTTCTGAAAAGGAAATTCCGACACATTGGTACAACATTGTGGCCAACATGCCCAACAAGCCCCTGCCGCCGCTCAATCCGGCCACCAAAGAACCCATTGGCCCCGAGGCGCTGGCGCCGCTCTTCCCCATGGCTCTCATCATGCAGGAAGTCAGCCAGGACAAGTGGGTAGAGATACCCGAAGAAGTCAGGGATGTTTACAAGCACTGGCGGCCCACGCCCATGTACCGCGCTTATGCCTTAGAGAAAGCGCTGGATACGCCGGCTAAGATTTACTACAAGTACGAGGGCGTCAGCCCCAGCGGCTCGCACAAGCCCAACACGGCTGTGGCACAGGCCTATTACAACCGCGAGGAGGGCGTCAAGCGCATCGTTACCGAAACCGGCGCCGGCCAGTGGGGCAGCGCCTTGAGTTTTGCCTGCGAAAAATTCGGCCTGGAGTGCGAGGTCTTCATGGTAAAAATCAGCTACCACCAAAAGCCCTACCGCAAGGTGATGATGAACACCTGGGGCGCCAAAGTCCACGCCTCACCCACTGACCTGACCGAAGCCGGGCGCAAAATCCTCGCTGAGGACCCCGACTCGCCGGGCAGCCTCGGCATTGCCATTTCGGAGGCCGTGGAAGTGGCCGCACAGGACGAAGGCACCAAATACGCCCTCGGCAGCGTGCTCAACCACGTGCTCATGCACCAAACGGTCATCGGCCAGGAGGCCATCCTGCAAATGGAAAAGGCCGGCGACATGCCCGACATCGTAGTGGCGCCCTTCGGCGGCGGCTCCAACTTCGCGGGGATATCCTTCCCCTTCCTTCGCCTCAACTTTGAAGAGGGGAAAAACATCCGCTGCATAGCGAGCGAGCCGGCTTCCTGCCCCAAACTCACGCGGGGACAATTCCGCTACGACTTCGGCGACACCGTCGGCATGACGCCCCTGTTGCCCATGTACACCCTGGGGCACAACTTCGTGCCGGCACCCATACACGCGGGCGGACTGCGCTACCACGGAGCCGGAGCCATCGTCAGCCAGTTGCTCAACGACGAGCTGATCGAAGCCCGCGCTCACAACCAATTGGAGTGCTTCGAAGCAGGCCTGCTCTTCGCACGTACCGAAGGCATCATCCCCGCACCGGAGACAACCCACGCCATCGCTACGGCCGTATCCGAAGCCAAACGCTGCAAGGAAGAAGGCAAAAGCGAGACCATCCTCATCCACCTCTGTGGCCACGGATACCTGGACCTCGCCGCCTACGACGACTACCTCAGCGGCAAATTGGTCGAACACGAAATCACCCAGGAGGAAATCCACGAATCCCTCAGCAAGCTGGATACACCTCTGATTTGAGAAAAGAGGCCGGGCTTTTTTAATGAATGTGGACGCTTCGCGTCTAATGTGGGTGCTTCGCGCCTAATGTGGAGACCTTCGGTCTCTAATGTGATTTTACGCTCGCTTCGCATCGCGTAGATGTGATGAACCAACCAAAGGATCGGGGGGCCTGCCTGCCGGTGAGTGAGCAGGGCCGAACTCCGATGTCCTGGCAACAGGCAGGATGACGCAAGGAAGACCCCCGATCCGGCCTTTTAGAATGAAGAATGAAAAATAGAAAATGGAGGATGACCTAACTATAAGTTCAGGGAACTGTTACCTCATAAAACGGGGTGTCAAGTTGAACGGGTTTAAAAAATCCGCGAAAACCCGCGTCATCCGCGTCATCTGTCAGGCTGAGCCTGCCGAAGCCCGCGCCTGCCTGCTGCAGGCAGGTTCTATCAAGTCACGATTGTCACGTTCGTTACGCTCATCGTCAGAATCACAGATTACACAGATTAACACAGATTGAGACCCGCTTTCACCGCTTCCACCGATTCCACCGCTTTCACCAACAGACAACCGACAACCTACACCCCAAACTCCCAAATCCTCCGATGCCGGATGCCTTCAAAATCAGAAAAGGTGGAATCATCCATGGAGAGCACCCATTTGGGGTAGTTGTCGGGGATGGCTTGTAGGTTGCCAAACTCTCGCCGGATGACTTTGGGGTCGCTGAGCGAATAAGCTACTTGGATGTAAAGCCTGTCAGTGCCCTTTTCAGCTACGAAGTCAATTTCTTTCCCGTCCAAAATGCCCACATAGACCTTGTAGCC
>WGBN01000499.1 GCA_015494245.1 Saprospiraceae bacterium
CGCTTATTTCAAAGCTAAATATTTTCAAAAGCTCCAATTGCAGTTTGGTCAATTTGTTGGTTGCTTTCATGGCTTGCATTTTTTGAATTATTATTGCAGGGATTTTTACTTGCCTTTGCGCTACTGTAGCAGTAGCTCATAAGGCAAAGATAGTACTTTTTTTATTGCTCTCCAAATTCTTGGCCCTGCGGTTTTGTTTAAGGTATCAGGACGAACTCCCAGGAAAGTGCTCTTTCTTTGGGCTTGTGGTGGAAGCGCAGCATCCTTCCCAACGGCCGTTTTTCGTCGAGGACGGGAATGCCGCAGCCGAGATACTGTATGCCGTCGGGGGTTTTGACCTCAAAGCTTTGTTGGTTGTTGCCGAAGTCACCTGCGAGGCAGATGACCTGGACGCCGCGCGCTTGCACGGCCCGCAGGCGGGGCAGGACCTCTTCGGGCCAGTTGGTTTGGGTAATCATGTAATTGCAGGCCCAGTTCCAGCGATTGGTGCCGGCATAGGCTTTGAGGTCGGGATGGTCGCGCAGCCAGACGGGCTTGTGGGTCATGACGATGAGATGGGAGGATTGGGAAATGGTGTCTGTTACGGCCTGCAGCATGGCGAGTTGCTCTCCGGTAATGGTACAAATCCAATCGGCTTTTTCTTCGGTATAGAGCACGACCCAAGTGATGCCGTCGCGGTTGAAGGTGTAGGTGATCGGCTTTTTTGTAAATTCTTGTACGAGTGCTGTGTCGGCATTGTCGTGATTGCCCAGGGCCCAGTGGGTGTTGGGTGAGCTGAGGTTGAAAATTCTATCTACGTACTCCATGGTGCTGCGCTTTTTGGAAGTTTCTTCCGTGAGGTCTCCGCCCAGCAGCAGCAGATCGTAAGGGCTGAAGTCCATTTTTTCTATGCGGGCGTCCAGGTTTTGGTGGAGGGTGTCGAGGGTGCGGGTGTGCGATAGGAATAAGTACTGTTTCTCCTTTTTTTCTGCTGTTTGCCGGCAGGCGGTAAAAAATACAGATAGAATGAAAAGGGCTGTTAAAGCTTTGAGGATGGCTTGTGAGTGTGCTTTGTCAGCTTTTGCAGGAAAAATCATGATGTTGGGTTTAAGTACTTAACATGAGGTTGCAGCCACGTAGTTCGCTATCATCGCTGCGGCCAAGTATTTTGAAGCTGCCATCGGGGTATTGACGGCCGATGTCCTGGGTAGCGATGAAGCTGCAGCTGTCTATGTTGGCCAGGTCGGTGACGTTGATACCGCCGCTGTGTCCTGTTTGCCTTTCGGCAAATGGATCCCGTAAATCGCGTATGCGTATGCGCATAGCGGGCGGGGAGCGGAAAAGGCCTTCGCCTGAGGAATAGGCTTGAGACAGCAATTCCGTCATGCCGTATTCGGAATGAATTTGGCGCAAGCCAAAGGCCTTTTTTAGTCTGTGATGCACTTCTTCGCGGGTTAGTTCAGGGCCCCGGCCTTTCATGCCGCCGGTTTCCATGAGGATGAATTGTTGCTCGCTCAGAGGTTTCGTATCAGCCCGTTTGTTTTGACTCCAATAGGCTGCAAACTCGAGCAGGGCAAAAGTAACGCCCAGCAGTAGGGCAGGGCGACCGGTGGCTTGCAGGCGCTCTATCATTTGGCGTAAGCCTTCATAATCGTTTAAATAAAAACCACTTTCGCTTTGGCCGGAGCCTTCGATGAAGTCGCGGGCCATAAAGACCAGGGAGGAGCCTGTGCGTTCCAGATAGGAGGGGAGCAGGGCCAGTACGACATAGTTTTGCAGGGGGCCGTAAAAGCGCTCGAAAGTGCGCCGGGCGTGACGGCGATAAAAGGCTGCATCGCGCAGAAAATGACGGGAGGGCGTGCTGCCGGTGGTGCCACTGCTGGTGAAGATTTGCTGCTCCTGCCATTGTCCTGTTTTGATAACTCTGCTTTTGAACAATTCGATGGGCAGATGCGGAATTTCCTCCGGAGTCTGAATGCCTTGGGGCCTTCTTCCGAGCAGTTCCAAAAAACGCGCATAAACGGGATTGTGCTCAACCTGATAGCTGAACACTTGCATGGCGAGGCGCTCGAAGCCGGCCTGGTCTCCGGCTTCCAGGGCTTCAACTTGCGCGATGATCGAGGCTCGGATTTTATCGGTATGCACGGAGCAAAGGTACGTCAAAGTCGTCAGCCTCCTGCACTTTCCAACAGCGTTTGATGGTCGTAGTTGCGGAAATCCACGGGCGCTACGCCGGAGACTCCCTGCTCGTGCATATAGACGCCGTAAATCGTATCCACGGCGGCCATGGTTTGCTTGTTGTGGGTGACGATGATGAACTGGGAGTCTTTCGAGAATTTTTTAATGATTTTGTTGAACTTTTCGATGTTGGCATCGTCCAGCGGGGCATCTACTTCGTCGAAGATGCAGAAGGGAGCCGGCTTGAGC
>WGBN01000500.1 GCA_015494245.1 Saprospiraceae bacterium
CCCCCACCCGCCTGCTCGCCATCGTCGCCAACCTGCGCGGCGCCCGCGATGCCTGCTCCCACCAGCAAATCTCCTACCTCGGATACCCCTTCTCCATATCCGAAACCTTCCAAATCCGAAATACCAACGCCACCATAGAAGAATCCCTCGACCGCGTCGAGCTCATCCGCGAACTCACCCTCCAAAGCGGCAAAGAACTCGTCATCTACATCTCCATGGGCTTCGGAAACCCCTATGGCGACCCCTGGAATTACGAAATCGTACAGTACTGGATACAACGCCTCAGCGCCCTCGACATCCGCATCTTCCAACTCTCCGACACCATCGGCGTCTCTACACCCGACAACATCAGCTACCTCTTCGAACAGCTCCTGCCCCGCTTCCCCAAGCTCGAAATCGGCGCCCACCTGCACACCACGCCCAACAGCTGGCGCGAAAAGATAGAAGCCGCCTGGAACAGCGGCTGCCGGCGCTTCGACGGCGCCATACGCGGCTACGGAGGCTGCCCCATGGCCAAAGACGAACTCACCGGCAACATGCCCACCGAAAAAATGCTGAGCTTCTTCCACGAAAAAGGCATCCACACCGGACTCGACATGCAGGCCTTCCAAAAAGCCCTCGAAATGGCCGCAAAAGTATTCCCCCATTAGATTCCACGTCCATGTTTACCCTCCAAATCCCCTTCGCCACCCCCGCCTTCGACGAATGGCTCGCCCTGCGCGACGAAGTGCTGCGCAAACCCCTCGGCCTCAAATTCCACCTCAAAGACATAGCCGAAGAATGGGACTCCATCCACCTCGGCTGCTACTCCGACCAGGGCCTGCTGCTCGGCGGCCTCGTCCTCCAACCACTCTCCGACGAAGTCATCAAGATGAGACAGGTCGCCGTGCGCCCCGATGCGCAAAGGCAAGGCACAGGCACCCATTTGGCGAAAGCCGCAGAAAAACTGGCCTTTGAACTCGGCTTTCGCCAAATGGTGCTCCACGCCCGCGAAGAAGCCGTACCCTTCTACAAAAAACTGCACTACAAAATCACCGGCAAACCCTTCACCGAAGTCGGCATCCGCCACCGCAAAATGAAAAAAGAGCTGCGTTCGTCGAAAAAATAAGCGAACTTCTCTGCAAAGTCCCGTCTTTTGCCCCGCAAAACGCACCCAAGGCACAAGCATACTTTCAAATGAGCACCATGAAGATATTTACCCGTTCTCTAATCGCCCTTTGCCTTGCCCTCGCGGCCATGAGCATCTCCGCCAGCCCGAAAGACACCGGCAACATCCTCGGCAGCATCACTGACTCCGAAGGCCAGGCCGTCATCTATGCCAATGTCGGCCTGTATCATCCCGACAGCTCCCTCGTCAAAGTGGAGCTGAGTGACGAAGAAGGACATTTCGCCTTTCGGCAAATTCCGGCCGGCGATTATTACATAGAAATCACTTATCTCGGCATGAACCCTTATCGCTCGGGGCTGCTGCACCTTCAGAGTGGACAAACGCTTGAGCTGCCCCCCATAAGCCTCCAAAGCGCAGCCACAGATTTGACGGAAGTCGAAGTAACCGCCCAACGCCCCCTGCTCGAAGTCAAACCCGACAAACTGGTCATGAACGTGCAGGGCAGCATCAACGCCACGGGCAGCGATGCCATGGAACTGCTGCGCCAGGCCCCGGGCGTGGTCGTTGACCAAAACGACAACATCAGCCTCATGGGCAAAAGCAACGTCCGCATCTTTATAGACGGACGCCCCACACGCCTCTCCGGCGAAGACCTCGTAGCCCTGCTCGAAGGTATGCAGGCCGATGAAATAGACGCCATCGAAATCATCACCAACCCCTCCGCCCGCTACGAAGCCGAGGGCAGCGCCGGCATCATCAACATCCGCCTCGTGCATCAGCAAAAGAAAGGCGGCAACCTCAACCTCACCGCAGGCTACTCCAAAGGCCTTTACGCCCGCCACAACGCCGGCATCAATGGCAATTACCGCAACAACAAATTCAACATCTCCGGCTCCTACGGCTACCGCAATGGCAACCGCTGGGGATTCCACGACATCTACCGCGAACAAAACGGCCTCTTCTTCGACCAAAACAGCGAACGCCTCGGCAACCGCCTCAACCACAACCTCAAAGCCGGCCTGGATTACTACCTCTCCAAAAAGCAAACCATAGGCTTCCAGGTCGAAGGCAGCTTCCAAAATTCCGAAGGCGGGTCCGAAAGCACCACCTACATCGGCACCCTCACCGATAATCAGACAGACAGCCTGCTGCTGGCCCAAAACATCTCCGACGGCTTCCGCAACAACTACCTCATCAACCTCAACTACCGCTTCAACCAAAACAAAAAAACCTTCTGGATGCTCAATGCTGATTACGCGGCCTTCCGAAGCAATCGCAACCAGCTCCAGCCCAACGACTACTACACAGCCGATGGCGACAGCCTGCTGCAAAGCTATACCTACTTCACCCACTCGCCCACCGACATAGACATCTACACCTTCAAAGCCGACCACGAGCGCCCGGCCTTCAGCGGCCTGCTCGGCTCGGGCATCAAACTCACCCGCGTCATCACCGACAACCTCTTTGAGTTTTACAATGGCGATGCCGCCCAAAGCGAGTGGCTGGACGACGAGCGAAGCAACCGCTTTCAATACACCGAAGACATCCTCGCCGCCTACCTCACCTACCAAAAAGAACTCGGCAAGTGGAACCTCCAGGCCGGCCTGCGCGCCGAGCAAACCCATACCC
>WGBN01000501.1 GCA_015494245.1 Saprospiraceae bacterium
ATCAGATGTGTATAAGAGACAGGTAACAGACCGCAACAAGGTGATTCAAATGATGAGCCGTTTAGACCCTTCGCGCTCCACCAAATACAGAGTGCTCAGATGAGGCCTGCCGGCGTTTTTTATCTGCGGTAAATAAAGCTATCTTTGTCGCGGTAAAACGGCAAGCAAAACATGAATTTCTTATACCACTTTGGTCGCTACACCATGTTGATGGGCAACAGCTTTTTTGCCCGCCCCGAGAGTCTGCGCATGTACCGCAAGGAGCTGCTGCGCCAGATGAACGACATTGGCATGGGCTCGCTCTTCATCGTGCTGCTGATCTCGGTGTTTATGGGCGCTGTGGCAGCCCTGCAATTTGCCTATCAGTTGGATGGCCAGCTCGTGCCCTTGTACTACATCGGCTACATCGTGCGCGACTTTGCCCTGATTGAGGCGGCCCCCACCATCACCTGCCTCGTGCTGGCCGGAAAAATCGGCTCAAACATCGCGGCCGAGCTGGGCGGCATGCGCCAAAAAGAACACATTGACGCCATGGAAATCATGGGCGTCAATACGGCAGCCTTCCTCATTCGCCCCAAAGTGTTGGCGGCCCTGATTATGATTCCCGTGCTGGTTACCTGGGCGGTATTCGTGGCCGTGGTGGGAGGTTATCTCGCCACCGTACCCTTTGGCTACCTCACGGATGTGGACTACATACGCGGCGTGCATGCCTACTTTGTGCCTTACAACGTTTTCATCATGTACGTCAAGGCCGTAACCTTTGCCTTCCTGCTGACTACCGTGCCTGCCTACCAGGGCTACTTCGTTACGGGGGGCAGCATTGAGCTGGGGCGGGCCAGCACCAATGCCGTGGTGTTTAGCGACATCCTCATCCTCTTGTTCGACTACCTGATCGCCGTGATTCTGACCTGACGCTTTGCACGGCTTTCGGACTTCAATCAGATTTTCATCAAAAGAAAAGCAGCATTTATCTCACAACAGCATGATTCAGGTAAAAGACATCTACAAATCCTTTGGCTCCCTCGAAGTTCTCAAGGGCATCACCCATACCTTTGAGCAGGGGAAAACCAACCTCATCATAGGCCGCTCCGGCGCGGGAAAAACCGTGCTGCTGAAAATCCTGGTCGGCCTCATCCAACCCACCAGCGGCGAAGTCTGGTACAACGACATCAACTTCCTCCAACTCGACCGCAAGCAATTGCGCGAAATACGCATGAAGGTGGGCATGCTCTTCCAGGGCTCCGCCCTCTTCGACTCCATGACGGTAGAAGAAAACATCCGCTTCCCCTTAGACATGTTCACCGACTGGAGCGATAAAGAAAAAAGCGACCGCGTCAATTACTGCCTCGAACGCGTGGGCTTAGACCGGATCAACGACAAATATCCCGCCGAAATCAGCGGCGGCATGCAAAAGCGCGTCGGCATCGCCCGCGCCATCGTCCTCAATCCCTCCTACCTCTTCTGCGATGAGCCCAACTCCGGCCTCGACCCCAAAACCGCTCTGATGATTGACGAGCTCATCAAAGACATCACCTACGAAAACAACATCACCACCGTCATCAACACCCACGACATGAACTCCGTCATGGAAATCGGCGACAACATCGCCCTGCTCCACAAAGGAGAACTCGTCTGGACCGGCAACAAAAACGAAGTCCTCACCAGCGACAACAAAATCCTCGAAGACTTTATCTTCGCCTCGCCTTTCCTCAAGCGGTTGAGGGATGCGGCTTTGAAGTGAATGTGGGCGCTGCGCGCCTAATGTGGCGCCTGCGGCGCTAATGTGGAGTGCTTCGCACTCTAATGTGATTTTACGCTCGCTTCGCATCGCGCGGGGGATACAGGAACACAAATGGCAGCATACTCATTCAGGGCAAAAGAAATCAGGCCACGCTATCTTATCCCCAAGCTCCAGCTCTCTTTCGTGAAACACTTTTTCGGCTTTCGCCATATCAAAATAGCATTGGTTATTTTCAATCCAGCTAAGCCACACACGCAAGTCTGAATCAAACAAATCCCTTGAAGGGTCTTTCATGTCAATCTTGTACAGCAAATATGGAGCATCGCTATATTTAATAATATGACTTCGGTATCCCGTAATAG